>JBFJWO010000051.1:0-14974 GCA_041623575.1 Gammaproteobacteria bacterium | reverse complement strand
TGGCGGAACTCATCCAGGCGGATTTCGCCAAGGTGGGGGTGAAGGCCAAGATCGTCAGCTTCGAGTGGGGCGAGTACCTCAAGCGCTCCAAGGAAGGCGAGCACCAGACGGTGTTGCTGGGCTGGACCGGCGACAACGGCGACCCGGACAACTTCCTCTACGTGCTGCTCGGCTGCGAGGCCGCCAAGGACAGCGCCAACCGCGCGCGCTGGTGCGACCGCGAGTTCGACGAACTGCTGCGCCGCGCCAAGCAGACCAGCGACGTCGCCAAGCGCACCGAACTCTATCGCCAGGCGCAGATGGTGTTCAAGTCCGAAGCGCCCTGGGTGACGATCGCGCACTCGGTGGTGTTCAAGCCGGTGCGCAAGGAAGTCGTGGACTTTCGTATCGACCCGTTCGGCGGACACGTCTTCTACGGTGTCGACCTGAAGTAAGGCTCCTCAGCGCGTTCGTGAAACAGGCGAGGCTCGTGCCTCGCCTGTTTTTTTGAGCCCCCATGCTGCGTTTCGTCCTCACCCGCCTCGGCATCCTGATCCCGACCTTCATCGGGGTCACGCTGCTCACCTTCGCCATGATCCGGATGATCCCGGGCGATGCGGTGGAACTGCTGGTGGGCGAGCGCGGCCTCGACCCTGCGCGCCACGCGCAACTGCGCGCCGAACTGGGGCTCGACCGGCCTTTGCTCGAGCAGTACTGGCACTACATCAGCGGCGTGCTGCAGGGCGATCTCGGCAAGTCCATCGTCACCCGACAGCCGGTGGCCGAAGAGTTCTTCACCCTGTTCCCGGCAACCGTCGAGCTGTCCGTGTGCGCGATGCTTTTCGCGGTGCTGCTCGGGATTCCGGCCGGCATCGTCGCGGCGATCCGCCGCGGCACCAGTGTCGACCACGTGGTAATGGGCACCGCGCTCACCGGGTTTTCCATGCCGATCTTCTGGTGGGGCCTGCTGCTCATCATCCTGTTCTCGGGCACGCTCGGCTGGACGCCCGTGTCGGGACGCATCTCGCTGATCTATTTCTTCGAGCCGGTCACCGGGTTCATGTTGATCGACAGCCTGCTGGCCGACCAGCCGGGCGCTTTCGCCTCGGCGCTCAGCCACCTCGTGTTGCCGACCGTGGTGCTCGGCACCATCCCGCTCGCGGTGATCGCCCGCCAGACGCGCTCGGCGATGCTCGAGGTGCTCGGCGAGGACTACGTGCGCACCGCGCGCGCGAAGGGCCTCGCGCCGTGGCGCGTCATCGGCATCCACGCCTTGCGCAACGCGCTGATCCCGGTGATCACGGTCATCGGCCTGCTGGTGGGCGTGCTGTTCGGCGGCGCCGTGCTGACCGAGACCATCTTCTCCTGGCCGGGCGTCGGCAAATGGCTGATCGACTCGATCCATCGCCGCGACTACCCGTCGGTGCAGGGCGGCATCCTGCTGATCGCGACCACCGTGATCCTGGTCAACCTGCTCGTGGACCTGGTCTACGGGTTGATCAACCCGCGCATCCGCCACCAGCGATGAGCGACGCCGCGACCGCCGCCGTAGAGGCCGGGCAGCAGGCGCCGCCGCACCCGCTGCGCGAGTTCTGGGGATATTTCCGCCAGAACCGCGGCGCCGTGGTCGGCCTCGCGGTCGTGCTGACCGTGATGTTCACCGCGTTGTTCGCCGAGTTCGTCGCACCCCACGACCCGCACGAGCAGTACCGCGAGCATTTCCTCGAACCGCCGTTCTGGGCGGCGCAAGGCTCGTTCGAGTTCCCGCTCGGCACCGACGCGGTGGGCCGCGACATCTTCTCGCGCATCGTGCACGGCGCTCGCTACTCGCTCATCATCGGTTTCATCGTGGTCGCGCTGTCGCTGACCGTCGGCGTCACGCTCGGCCTGCTGGCGGCGTTCTTCCGCGGCGTGTTCGAGGCGCTGGTCATGCGCGCCATGGACATCATGCTGTCCATGCCGAGCCTGCTGCTGGCCGTGGTGGTGGTCGCGATACTCGGCCCGGGACTGTTCAACGCCATGCTGGCGATTTCCATCACCTACCTGCCGTTCCTGGTGCGCCTGACGCGCGCTGCGGCCATCACCGAACTCAGCAAGGACTACGTCGTGGCGTCGCGGGTAAGCGGCGCGGGCCTGCCGCGGCTGATGGTGATCACCGTGCTGCCGAACTGCATGGCGCCGTTGATCGTGCAGGCGACGCTCAGTTTCTCCAACGCCATCCTCGACGCGGCGGCGCTGGGGTTCCTGGGACTGGGCGCGCAACCGCCGACGCCCGAATGGGGCACCATGCTCGCCGAGGCGCGCGAGTTCGTGTTGCGCGCCTGGTGGGTGGTGACCTTTCCGGGCCTGGCGATCCTGGTGACGGTGCTGGCGCTGAACCTGCTGGGCGACGGCCTGCGCGACGCGCTCGACCCGAAGCTGAAACGCTGACTGCCATGGCCGGGCGCGAACCCTTGCTGGAGATCCGCAACCTCGCCGTGAGCTTCGGGCCGCTGCGGGCCGTCGACGGCCTCGACCTGCACGTCGACGAGGGCGAGGTGCTCGGCATCGTCGGCGAGTCGGGCTCGGGCAAGAGCGTGGCCATGCTGGCGGTCATGGGGCTGATCGGGTTCCCCGGCATCGTCAGCGCCGACCTCGTGCGCTTCGCCGGCACCGATCTCGCGAGCCTCGACAAGCGCGCGCGGCGCGACCTGGTCGGCAACGACGTGGCGATGATCTTCCAGGAGCCGATGACCAGCCTCAACCCCTGCTTCACCATCGGCTACCAGATCACCGAGACGTTGAAAGCCCACCAGGGCGGCACCCGGCGCGAACGGCGCGAGCGGGCGCTGGAACTGCTGGGCCAGGTCGGCATCCCCGACCCGGCCCGGCGCCTCGGCTCGTTTCCGCACCAGTTGTCGGGCGGCATGAACCAACGCGTGATGATCGCCATCGCCATCGCCTGCCGCCCGAAACTGCTGATCGCCGACGAGCCGACCACGGCGCTCGACGTCACCATCCAGGCGCAGATCCTCGACCTGCTGCTCGGCCTGCAGCGCGAGTACGGCATGGCGCTGGTGCTGATCACCCACGACATGGGCGTGGTCGCGGAGACCGCCCAGCGCGTGAGCGTGATGTACGCCGGCCAGCAGGTGGAAGAGCAGGACGCGGCGGCGCTGTTTGCCCACCCCCGCCACCCCTACACCCAGGCGCTGCTGGAGGCGCTGCCGGAACGCGGCGCCGGGCGCGCGCGCCTGCCGACCATTCCCGGCGTGGTGCCGGGGCTCTACGACCGACCGCCGGGGTGCCTGTTCAACCCGCGTTGCGCGCACGCCGAAAGCGACTGCCGCGAGCAGGTGCCGCCGCTGGAGCGCGACGCGCGCGGGCGCGTGCGCTGCCTGCACCCGCTCGGGCACGGTCCGGCGTGAACGCCCCGCTGCTGCGGGCCGTCGATCTGCGCCGCCACTACCAGGTCCGCCAGCACGCGCTCGCCGCCAGGCGCACCCTGAAAGCGCTGGACGGCGCCAGCTTCGAATTGCATGCCGGCGACACGCTGGCGGTGGTGGGCGAATCGGGCTGCGGCAAGTCGACGCTCGCGCGCCTGATCACCATGATCGAGCCGCCGAGCGCGGGCACGCTCGAGATCCGCGGCGTGGCCGTGCACGAGGCGGGCAGCGAGCAGATCCGCAATCTGCGCCGGCACGTCCAGATCGTGTTCCAGGACCCGTACGGCTCGCTCAACCCGCGCAAGAAAGTCGGTGCGATCGTCGAAGAGCCGCTGCGCATCAACACCCGCCAGTCGCGCGAGGAACGCCGGGCCAGCGCGGATGCGATGTTGCGCAAGGTCGGCCTGCGCAGCGAGCACTACCACCGCTACCCGCACATGTTCTCCGGCGGTCAGCGCCAGCGCATCGCCATCGCCCGCGCGTTGATCCTCAATCCCTCCATCGTGGTCGCCGACGAGCCGGTCTCGGCGCTCGACGTGTCCATCCAGGCGCAGGTGCTGAACCTGCTGATGGACCTGCAGGAGGAACTGGACCTCGCTTACCTGTTCATCTCCCACGGCCTGAGCGTGGTCGAGCACATCGCCGCGCAACTGATGGTCATGTACCTCGGCAGACCCGTGGAGCAGGGGCCCAAGGGCGCGATCTTCGAGCGCCCGCGCCACCCCTACACGCGTGCGCTGCTGGCCGCCACGCCGTTCGTGGACCCGGCCCGCCGGCGCGACCGGGTGGTGCTGAAAGGCGAACTGCCCTCGCCGCTCGATCCGCCCGAGGGTTGTGCCTTCCACGCGCGCTGCCCGCACGCCGTGGAGCGGTGTCGCGCCGAGCGCCCGGTGCTGCGCGCCGTCGACGGGCGCGACGTGGCCTGTCACCTCGCCGAGGAAATCTGATCGCTCCCGGCGTCGACAACCAGAAGCCCGTCACATTTCTCGCCACGGGGCGAGCAGATCCGGTCCGACCCACCGGGCCCGGCACAGCCTTTGCTAACGCGGTTGGGCAATGCCGCCGGGAGGGCGGCCGCCAAGGAAGACAACGCAGGAGGACGCCAGCCAGTGGTCGATAGCCGACAAGCCTGTCGAGCGCCCGACACACCCGGCCCTACGGACCTCGACACGCCATGAACTATCGCCCGGACATCGACGGATTGCGCGCCCTGGCCGTGGTACCCGTGGTGCTGTTTCACACCGGCGTACCGGCCTTTTCCGGCGGCTTCGTCGGGGTCGACGTGTTCTTCGTGATCTCCGGGTTCCTGATCACGACCATCATCGCCGCGGAGATCGGCACGGGCCGGTTCTCTGTGGTCACCTTCTACGAGCGGCGGATCCGGCGCATCTTCCCGGCGCTGTTCGCGACCATTCTCGTTTCCTGCCTGGTCGCCTCCTACCTGTTCATGCCGGAGGAGTTCAAGGATTTCGGCCAGAGCGTGGTGGCCGCGACGCTGTTCGCCTCCAACGTCCTGTTCTCGCTGGAGGCCGGCTATTTCGACGCGCCCGCCGAACTGAAGCCGCTGCTGCACACCTGGTCGCTGGCGGTCGAGGAGCAGTTCTACATCGTCTACCCGCTGTTCCTGATGCTGGTGCTGCGCTGCGCCCGCCGCTACTGGCTGGCGCCGTTCGCGCTGGTCATGGCCGCGTCGTTCGCTTACGCCCAGTGGGGTGTCACGGCCAGCCCGCAGGCCGCGTTCTACCTCGCCCCCGCGCGCGGCTGGGAGTTGCTGCTGGGCGCCTGCCTGGCACTGCTGCCGAGCGGCCACAAGCCACCGCGCTGGCTGCGCGAGGCGTGCGGTGTGGCGGGGCTCGCGCTGATCGGCTGGTCGGTGCTGACGTTTTCCGAGCACACGCCGTTCCCGGGGATCAACGCACTCTACCCCTGCGTCGGCGCAGCGCTGGTCATCTACGGCGGCACGGGCGGCGAGGCCACGGCGCGACGCCTGCTGAGCCTGCGCCCGGTAGTGTTCCTCGGCCTGATCTCCTACTCGCTGTACTTGTGGCACTGGCCGGTGATCGTGTTCATGAACTACTACAGCATCGACCCGGTCGCCCCCGGCGCCATGGCGCTGGCCATGGGCGCGGTGGTCCTGCTTGCGGTGTTCTCCTGGCACTTCATCGAAGGACCGTTTCGCGGCAAGCGCTCGGCGGTGAGCAAGCGGGCCGTGTTCTCGGGCGCCTACGCGGTGATGAGCGTCGCCATCGCCTTCGGGGTGGCGGTACACATCGGTAACGGCTGGCCGGGGCGCCTGCCGCAGGAGGCGCTGCGGCTTGCCGGGTTCTCCGAGTCGCACAACCCACGCACCAAAGACTGCCTGGTGAACCCCGAGCACCCGGCCGGGCCGGAGGGGGCATGCGGCTTCGGCCCGGGACCGGAGCGCATCGCGTTGTGGGGCGACAGCCACGCCGACGCGATGGCGCCGGCGCTGGGCCGCCTGGCGGCCTCGTTCGGCAAGCACCTCACCCAGTTCACCTACCAGAGTTGCCCGCCGGTCGCGGGGCTCGCGCGCCTGTACGGGGAAGCAGGCAACGTTTGCACACAGTACAACGACAACGTACTGCGCTACATAGTGGGCTCTAAGACCATCGACACGGTCGTGCTGCTGGCCCGCTGGACGGTCTACCTGGACGGTTTCACCCGCGACCTCGGCCCCGCCGAACGCTCGCGCAGCGACAGCGTGTTGCTCTCGCGCAGCGAACGCGAGGCAATGCTCAGCACCCGGCTGCAGTCCACGGTGCAACGCCTGCTGGCGGCTGGCAAGAAAGTCCTGCTGACCTACCCGATTCCCGAAACCGGGTACTTCATTCCGTCGACGCTGGCGCGCGTGGTGATGGGTGGCGGCAGCCCGGCAAGCTTCGCGCGACCCGCCGGGAACTTCGCCGAACGCAACGCCTTCGTGCTGCGCACGTTCGACGCCCTTCCCGCCCATACGCGGCTGGTGCGCGTCTACCCGCACCGCTCGTTATGCGACGCTCGGCGCTGCCGGGTCTACCAGGACGGTGCACCGCTCTACCACGACGACGACCACCTGAGCCTGCCCGGCGCGGAACTGGTGGCGCGACTGTTCGAGCCGGAACTGCGCTGAGCCGAACGCGCGGGCGCGATTGGCGGCGCCGCACCCCGGCGCCGCTGCTCACTTCCCCGCGGGCTTGCCACGCTGGCCTGACGGAAAGACCCGATGGACCCCCGCCGTCCCGAGCCCGGCGTCACACCGCGTGGCGCCGCCGCCACCCATGGGCGCAGTCCCCGCAGGCCCCACGATCACCGCCCGGCCGGGCGGCGGAACGACAGAACCACCCTGAGCAACCACACGGCCACGAACACGAAATAGGCCACCAGCACCCACAGGATGCCCGGCGACAGGCGCGGCGGCGGGTCCAGGTTGGCGAGCACCACCATCTGCACCACCACCAGGGCCAGCAGCAGGCTCGCCACGCCGAACCAGCCGAGCAGTTCGCCGAGGCGCGCCAGGGTCTTCGCGCGACGCGCCGGCGCCAGCCAGTAGTCCTTGTTCGGGAGATTGATCCGCCGCTCGGGCAGGCGGGGCAGGAAACGCGGCAGCCAGGCGAACAGCAGCCAGTGCGCCGCCACCACCGCCAGGTAGACGGCGGCGAACCCCAACGGCGACGACCAGCCGTTGGGCACGCCGTCACCGGTGAAATGCGACGCCAACGGGTCGGGCAGCAGGGGCACGTAGTAGAGGCTCTGCACCAGGCACAGGCAGGCGAGGATGTGTACCAGCGTGGCGGATTTCATGCGCCGTGGGCAGTCCGGGTTCGGTAGCGCGACTTTACAGTAAAATCGACCTTCCCGATCGCGCAGGGACTCCCGCATGCACAATCTCTCCGACGCCTTCGCGGCCGCCGCCGGCATGATCATGCAACTCGAACCGGAGTTGCTGGAGATCATCGCGTTGTCGCTGCGCGTCAGCCTGAGCGCGGTCTTCTTCGCCGCCCTGGTCGGCCTGCCGCTGGGCGCCTCGATCGCCCTGTCGCGGTTCGCCGGGCGCGGCGCGATCGTGACCGCGCTCAACGCGCTGATGGGACTGCCGCCGGTGGTCGTGGGCCTGGTGGTCTACCTGCTGCTGTCGCGCGCCGGCCCGCTCGGCGAGTTCGGCCTGCTGTTCACGCCGAGCGCGATGATCATCGCGCAGAGCATCCTGGTGGTGCCGATCATCGCCGCCCTGACCCGCCAGGTGGTGGCCGACCTGCACGGCGAGTACGACGAGCAGTTGCGTTCGCTGGAACTCGGCTGGTGGGCATCGCTGAGCACGCTGCTGTGGGAGGCGCGCTTCAGCCTGATGACCGCGGTGCTCGCGGGGTTCGGGCGGGCCAGCGCCGAGGTGGGCGCGGTGATGATCGTCGGCGGCAACATCAACCATGTCACCCGGGTGATGACCACCACCATCGCGCTGGAGACCAGCAAGGGCAACCTGGCGCTGGCGCTGGGACTGGGCATCGTGCTGGTGCTGCTGGTGCTGATGGTCAACGCCGCGGCCTCGTTGCTGCAGCACGCCGCGCAGCGCCGGCATGGATGAGGTGCTGGACAGCGCGGCGGGCGAACCCGGCGCCACCCGGGCGCCGCCCATCCTGCCGCTGACGCTGGAGTCGGTCAGCTACGCGGTGCGCGGCAAGGTGCTGCTCGAGCACATCGACCTGCAACTGCACGCCGGCGCGCGCACCCTGGTGATGGGCCCCAACGGCGCCGGCAAGAGCCTGCTGATGCGCATCTGCCACGGGCTGATCCGCCCCTCGGCGGGCCGCGTTGCCTGGGCCGGGCGCCAACCCAACGCGCAGGCGATGGTGTTTCAGCGCCCGGTGCTGTTGCGACGCACCGCCCTGGCCAACGTGGAGTTCGCCCTCAAGCACGCCGGCATCGCCGCGCGCGACCGCCGCCGCCTGGCGCTGGCCGCGCTCGAGCAGGCGGGACTCGCGCCGATAGCGCAGCGCCAGGCGCGCGTGCTCTCGGGCGGCGAACAGCAGAAGCTCGCGCTGGCGCGCGCCTGGGCCCTGCGCCCGCAGGTGCTGTTCCTCGACGAACCGACGGCGAGCCTGGACCCGGCCGCGACCGCGGCGGTCGAGGACCTGATCACCGATATCCACGCCAGCGGGACCAAGATCGTCATGTCCAGCCACGACCTGGGCCAGGCCCGGCGCCTGGCCGACGAAGTGCTGTTCCTGCACCGGGGCCGCGTCACGGAGCGCACGCCGGCGAGCGAATTCTTCGCCGCGCCGCGTTCGCAAGCCGCGCAGGCTTTCGTGCAGGGCCGGCTGTACTGGGAATGAGCGCCCGCGCCGCGACCTCGACGGCACTGCTGCTGGCGCTCGCCCTGTCGCCGCCGCCGCTTGGCGCCGAGACCATTACGGTGGCCTCGACCACCACCACGGAGAACTCCGGGCTGCTCGACTACCTGCTGCCGCGGGTGCTCGAGCACACCGGCGTCGAGGTGCGCGTGGTGCTTTCCGGCACCGGCCAGGCGTTGCAGAACGGCCGCCTGGGCAACGTCGATGCGCTGCTCGTGCATCACACGGCCTCCGAGGAGGCCTTCGTCGCCGAGGGCTTCGGACTCGCCCGCTACGACCTCATGTACAACGACTTCGTGCTGGTGGGTCCCGGCGACGACCCCGCTCGCATCGCCGGCACCGAGGATGCCGCACGGGCTCTTGCGAGCATCTCGCAAGCCGGGGCCGGCTTCGTCTCGCGCGGCGACGACAGCGGCACGCACAAACGCGAGCTCGAACTGTGGCGGGCGGCCGGCCTCGCCCCCGGCGGCGGGCGCTGGTATCGCGAAAGCGGCGCCGGCATGGGCGCGACGCTCAACATCGCCAACGAGCTGGGTGCCTATTGCCTGACTGACCGCGCGACCTGGCTGAACTTCGCCAACCGCGCGAACCTGGCAGTGCTGGTCGAGGGCGACCCGCGCCTGCGCAATCAGTACGGGGTGGTGCTGGTGGACCCGCGGCGCCACCCGCACACCAACGCGGACGGCGCGCGGCGGTTCGCGGACTGGCTGCTGTCGCCCGCCGGGCAGGCGGCGATCGACGACTACCGGGTCGGCGGCCAGCAGGCGTTCCACGCCAACGCACAGCGCAGCGGCGACTAGCGCGCACGGGCGGGAGGGCGACGGTCGGGCAAAGACGCTTGCGTGCCGTAACCGGCGTGCGGGCGCACACCGTGGCCCGTGGGCGGGCCCCGAACAATCGGCCCCGCGGCCTTGGGCTATACTGCGACGAGTTTCGGCGAGGGACTGCACATGCGCCTGTTCGCCCTGCTGCTCACCGCGCTGGCCTGCGCGGCCGGCCCGGCCCCGGCGGCCAGCTACGAGGTGGCCAGCGTGCGCTTCGCCAACGCGGTGCCCGAGCCTTCGCCGCTGGCCCGCCGCCTCGCGCGCGAGAAAGGCACAACACCGCGCGCCGCGCGGCCGCTGATGCTCTCCGCCACGCTCTACCGCCCGAGCCGGCCCGGCCGGCACCCGGCGCTGGTGTTGCTGCACGACTGCCGGGGCGTGCTCGACTACCAGCGCGAGTGGGCGGCTCAGCTGGCCGAGTGGGGCTACGTCGCGCTGCTGGTGGACAGTTTCTCCGTGCGAGGCACGCGCGCCACGTGTAAGCAGCTGGTCGACATCGAAGCGCAGGACGTCCACGGCGGGCGCGTCTTCGATGCCTACGGTGCGCTCGAGTACCTGGCCACCCGCCCGTTCGTCGACCAGCTGCGCATCGGCGTGCTGGGCTGGGCCTACGACGCGGTGCTGGGCACGGTGATCCGCGCCGGCGCGCAGCAGTTCTTCGAGCGCCGCTTCAAGGCCGCGGTGGCGCTCTACCCCGATTGCGGGTTCACCGCCAGCGGTGATTTCGTCGCACCCGTGATGGTACTGGCCGGCGCCGAGGACGACTGGACCCCGGCGCGCGTTTGCGCGCGCATGCGTGATCGCAGCCTGCAGCACCGCCACCCGGTGGAACTGCGCGTCTACCCCGGCGCCCGCCACGCCTTCGACGACCCGTCTGCCGCCGGCGGCGTCTATCTCGGCGAGGTGCGCAACCTCTACCGTCAGCCGGCGCTCGGCGCCACCCTGCGCTACGACGCCGACGCTCGCCAGGCCGCCCTGCTCGACGTTCACGACTTCCTCGAGACGCGCATTCGCTACAGCTCGTTTCGGGGCACGCTCGACGACCTGCCGGCTGCCTACAGCAGCGACCAGCTGAGCGCGGCGGTGTGGGCCGTCGACCCGGCGTACCCGGGTCCCGACCTTCCCACGCAGGGCCTTTCGACATTCGACCTGTTGTTCGCGCGCGAGCAAGCGGGGCGGCGCCGTTACGCCATTCCCTACCCCTTCGCCGAGCTGCTGTCGTTTCTCGATCGCCAGGTGCGCGACCCCGGGCCGCAGCGGGAGATCACCAGTGTCGCGATCATCCCGCGCGGGCGCTCACTGCAACGCGAGGTCGCCGCCCCCGACTACTTCCGCTACCCGCGCATCGTGACCGCCGTCACGCGCGAGCCCTCGGAGACGTCCGACGAGCGACGGCCGCTGCTCAAGGACCGGCTGTTCATCGGCTACGTCGAGAAATCCGGGGTGCTCGAAGTGATCAGCTACAACGACGCCATGGGGCGTTTCGAGTACCAGGTGGTGCGTAACTACCGCCCCGGCGCGGAGCCCGACGTCTACTACGCGCCGCGGCCGCTGTGCGTCTCGTGCCACCAGAACCAGGCGCCGATCTTCCCCAACGCGCCCTGGGACGAGACCAACGCCAACGGCGGCATCCGCGAACGCCTGGCCGGCGCCCGCGCGGCGTTCTACGGCCTGCCCGCGAGCGAACTCGGGTTCTCGGTCAACAACATCGACCGGGCGGCCAACCGGGCCAACCGGTTCGGCGTGCAAAACCTCTTGTGGCAACGCCTGTGCGAGGCGGACGAACCGCGCCTCACCGCCGGCTGCCGCGCGGCGCTGTACCGCGCGGTGCTGCAGTTTCGCCTCAGCGGCAACAACGGGTTCGCGCGCGACGCCCGCTTCGAGCGCTTGTTCGAGGCCCTCGCCGCGCGCAACTGGCAGCGGCGCTGGCCGGGCGGGCTCAAGATCCCGTTCGCGAACATCCCGGACCGCGATCCGGTCGCCCTCGACGGCACGCTGCCGGTGCGCCTCGACCCGCTCACGCAACGCGCGCCGGAACTCATCTGGCACTGGCGCGAGGAGGATCGACGCGAAGCCGGCGTGCACAGCCGCCAGAGCGCCGCCTCGCCGCTCGACACGCTGGTCGCCGGCCTGGCCGAGCGCTTGCTCGCCAGCGACGTCGAGCGGCTCGATGGCTACCTCACCCGTACGGCGCGGCCCGACGCCCCGCTGAGCACCTTTCACGGTGCGTGCTCGGGGCGCCGCGATGCGCAGCGTGGGCTGGCGTTCGACTACCGCCTCGAGTGCGTCGACGCGACCGGGCGGGCGCTGTTCGAGGCCCGGTTGCGCAGCGCGGCGCGGGGATTCGCGAACGGGCGCGTCGACTGGCTGGAAGTCTCGCCCGGGCAGCACGTGACCGGGCTCGCGCTGACGCCGGTCGCGGCAGACGGGGACACCGGCGTATTCGCGATCGGCGCGGGCGCGCGCCACGCCCGCCTGCCGAACGCGCAGCGTCTCGCCGCCCTGCGCCTGACCGCCGAGGACGAGGACCGCTGGCGGGTCGAGGTCGACACGCTGGACGACACCGCGCCGCTCGAGAGCGCGTTGCAGGCACTGGCCGAACAACCCGCATCACCGTTCGCCGCGCCGGGGGCCTTGCGCCCGGTCGCGCTGACCCGCCGCCTGTTCGAGCAACTCGGCGAGCCCTACCCGGCGCAATGCTGCACACCGCCCGGGCACCTGCCGGCGCCGCTTCTCGAGCCTGAGGCCCCGCAGCGGCTTGCCGGTCCGCCGCTGATCCAGCGCTTTCGCGCCACCTGCGGTGCCTGTCACGGCGGCGCCACCGACGTGCCGCCCGGGTTCCTGAACGGCAGCGACGAGCGCGTGCTGGCAAACCTCACGGCGTGCGCCGAACGCATCAGCTTCCGCCTGGCGATGTGGGAGCAGGCGCCCGACGAACGCCGCAAGTCGCCCATGCCGCCCATTCCCCCCGCGCCTTTCGCCACCGACACCTGGCCCGGCAGCGACGCGCTGCGGGACCTGCGCGACGCGGCCGCGTCGTTGCCCGGCGCCGGCGACCCGCGCGCGCTGACGCGGCGCGCCTACGAGTCGCTGGCGGTCTGTCGGCCGGGGTCGTAGGGCGGCTGGCGACGTGCGGGTCACGCCACCGGCGCCGCGATCGCGCAGGCCGTGCGCATGATCGTGCGGATCTGGAAAGTCGAACTCGGCGCCGGCCAGGGCCAGGCCCTCGAAGCCTTTGCCCGGCGTGTCTCGCTGCCGATGTTCCGCGCCCAGCCCGGCTGTCTCGGGGTGTTCTTCAGTCGCACCGACGCGCAGTGCGCGACCCTCACCGTGTGGGACCGCGAGGAATCGGTCGCGGCGCTCGAGGCATCGGAGCGCTATCGCCAGGTGGTGCGCGAAATCGAGAGCAGCGGCCTGCTCGGCGCCAGCCTGGGCACCGAGGTGTTCACCGTCTACGGCGGCTTCGTGGCCGATCGACTGGCCGCCTGGGGCCGGACCGTCGCGGGCTCCTGAGCGCGACGGACCACCCGCTGGCAGCGACCCGGAGAGCAGATCGACTCGCCAACTCGCCCGCCACCTGGACAGCCCCGGTGCCGTACAATCACCGTCGTCGTCGGGCACCGACCGGCGGCGAACCCCCTTGGGCACACGGGAACCCCGATGGAAAACCTCGACCTCGGCAAGCTCCTCGGCTACGGCGCCATCGGCCTCGGCTGCATCCTGGCGGTGCTCGCCTATCTGCTGCTGAGGAGCGAGCAACGAGTGCAAGAGCCGCGCCCGCGCATACTGACGTCGATCTACGTCTTCATGGCGTTTTCGCTGGTGATGACGACGCTCGGCTTCCTCAGCGAGTACGCGACCGACGCCCGTTCGACGGCGCTCACGATGCAACTGCAGGCCAACCGCTCGCGCGACCGCGAGATCGCGAAAAGCCTGTCCTCGGTGCTCGAGCAGAAAGAGGTCGCAGCACTGGAGTCGAACGCGACGCCGGAGATCCGCCGCCACCTGAAACTCCTGCAAGAGAGTGTGTCGCGCCTGGGCGAATCGGGGGGCTGACGCCGCCGCGCGGCGAACGGACTAGCTGGTGTCCGCGAGGTCCTTGATACAGCGCAGCACCTCGGGCTCGTAGCCGTTCTTCTCGTACACGGCGAGTGCGCGCGCATTGGCCTTGAACACGTGCAGGGTCATGCTGCGGGCGCCCGATTTCCGTGCCTCGCGCTCGGCGGCGGCGAGCAGGCGCGAGCCGATCCCTGCGCCCTCGGCACGCTCGTGCACGGCGAACGCTTCCAGGTGCGCGCTCGGCTCCCCGCTGAGCAGTTCCGGGCGCAGGGTGACGACGCTCACGCCCCGCACCTCGCCGGACACGACCGCGACCAGGACCTGGCGATCCGGAGCTTCGCCTCTCGCCCAGCGGCACACGATTTCGGCATCGCCTTCCCACAGATGCCTCGGGTTTCGTCGCGCGGGCACGTCGAACGCTGCCAGGCGCGGCAGCAGGGCCAGGATTGCTTCGAGGTCGGCGGGCGTGGCCTCACGGATCGCGGCGCGGAGCATGGTCTACTTCACCCCCGGCAGGGCGTGGCGGAAGGCGCGATAACCCAGCCAGCCGCCGAAGCCGAGGAAGAACACCGCCAGCGGCAGCCACAACCGCAGGTTGGAGATCAGGCGCTCGCCGGAGAACTCGACGAGCGCGTACACGGTGCCGACCAGGGCGTAGCAGCCTAGCGCCAGGCACACGCCGGCGCCGAGCCCGTACAGGGTGGTCTTGCCGAGGCGTGTCACCGTCCACCGCGGCCCGGCCGCGCAGCCCGCGCCCACCGCGCCGGGCCCGCCGCTCAGCCGAGTTCCGACTCCAGTTCGGGCAGCGCCTTGAACAGGTCCTCCACCAGCCCGTAGTCGGCGACCTGGAAGATCGGCGCCTCCTCGTCGTTGTTGATCGCGACGATGACCTTGCTGTCCTTCATGCCGGCGAGGTGCTGGATGGCCCCCGAGATCCCGACCGCCACGTAGAGGTCCGGGGCGACCACCTTGCCGGTCTGCCCGACCTGGTAGTCGTTGGGCACGAAACCCGCGTCGACCGCCGCGCGCGAGGCGCCGACGGCCGCGCCCAGCTTGTCGGCCACGCGATCGAGCATGGCGAAGTTCTCGCCGCTCTGCATGCCGCGCCCGCCGGAGACGACGATGCTGGCGCTGGTCAACTCGGGGCGCTCGGACTTGGTGAGGTCCTCGCCGAGAAAGCTCGCAAGACCCGCATCCTCGACCGCTTCGAGCGCCTCGACGACCCCGCTGCCGCCGTCCTCGGCCACCGCGTCGAATTTGGTCGTGCGCACGGTGATCACCTTGATCGCGTCCCCGGAGCGTACCTTGGCCATCGCGTTACCGGCGTAGATCGGGCGCA
>JBFJWO010000050.1:0-15084 GCA_041623575.1 Gammaproteobacteria bacterium | reverse complement strand
TGTCCGATCTCGAAGTGCTGTCCGAGGAAGAGTCGGGCCACCTGTGGCACCTGCGCTACCCGGTCAAGGGCAGCGACGAGCACGTCGTGGTGGCGACGACCCGCCCGGAGACCATGCTCGGCGACACCGCGGTCGCCGTCCATCCGCAGGACGCGCGCTACCGCCACCTGGTCGGCAAGTCGGTCGAGCTGCCCCTCGCCGGGCGCGAGATCCCGGTCATCGCCGACGACTACGTCGACCCGGAGTTCGGCAGCGGCTGCGTCAAGATCACCCCGGCGCACGACTTCAACGACTACGAGGTCGGCCAGCGCCACGGGCTCGAACTGATCAACGTGTTCACGCCCGACGCGGCGATCAACGACAACGCGCCGCCCGCCTATCGCGGCCTCGACCGCTACGCGGCGCGCCAGCGCGTCGTCGCCGACCTCCAGGCCGCGGGCCTGGTGGAGCGCATCGACGAGCACAAGCTCACCGTGCCGCGCGGCGATCGCAGCGGCGCGGTGGTGGAGCCCTACCTCACCGACCAGTGGTACGTGCGGGCCGGGCCGCTGGCCGAGCAGAGCATGTAGGCGGTGCGCGACGGGCGTATCCGCTTCGTCCCGGAGAACTGGGCCAAGACCTATTTCAACTGGATGGAGAACATCCAGGACTGGTGCATCAGCCGCCAGATCTGGTGGGGGCACCGGATCCCGGCCTGGTACGACGCGGCCGGTAACGTCTACGTCGCCCGCGACGAGGCCGAGGCGCGCGCGAAACACGGCCTCGACCCGGGGCTCGCGCTGCGCCAGGACGAGGACGTGCTCGACACGTGGTTCTCTTCCGCGCTGTGGCCGTTCTCCACCCTCGGCTGGCCGAAGCAGGACCCGGCGCTCGCGACCTTCTACCCCACCTCGGTGCTGGTCACCGGTTTCGACATCATCTTCTTCTGGGTCGCGCGGATGATCATGATGGGCCTCAAGTTCATGCATGCCGTGCCCTTTCACGAGGTCTACATCCACGGCCTGGTGCGCGATGCGGACGGCCAGAAGATGTCCAAGTCCAAGGGCAACGTGCTGGACCCCATCGATCTCATCGACGGTATCGGCCTGGAGGAGCTGGTCGCCAAGCGCACCAGCGGCCTCATGCAACCGCATCTCGCCGAGAGCATCGAGAAAGCCACGCGGCGCCAGTTCCCCGAGGGCATCCCGGCTTTCGGCACCGACGCCTTGCGCTTCACCTTCGCCGCGCTCGCCTCGACCGGGCGCGACATCCGTTTCGACCTGCAGCGCATCGCCGGCTACCGCAATTTCTGCAACAAGCTGTGGAACGCCACGCGCTACGTGCTGATGAGCACCGAAGGCGCGAACGTCCGCCGGCCCGGGGAACGCGGCGTCGTCGACCGCTGGATCGTGTCCGAGCTGCAGCGCCTCGAGGCCGTCGTCAACGAGCAGGTCGGCGTCTACCGCTTCGACCTCGCCGCTCAGGCGATCTACGACTTCACGTGGAACGAGTACTGCGACTGGTACCTCGAGCTGTCCAAGCCGGCGCTCTCGGGCGAGCGAGCCGGCGAGGAAGCGGACGCGACGCGCTACACGCTGCTGGCGGTGCTGGAAGCGCTGCTGCGCCTGCTGCATCCGTTCATGCCGTTCATCACCGAGGAGCTCTGGCAGAAGGTCGCGCCGCGCCTGGCGCTCGAGGGCGAGACCATCATGCGCCAGCCCTACCCGCAAGCGGACGCGGCGCGGATCGACGCCGATGCCGCGCGGCAGGTGGACTGGATCAAGACCTTCGTGCTGGGCGTGCGGCGGATTCGCGCCGAGTTCGACATCGCGCCGGGCAGGCGGCTGGCCGTGTTGCTGGCCAACGGCGGCGCCACCGACCGCGAGCTCCTGGCGCGACACGGCGCCTCGCTGCGCGCCCTCGCGCGGCTCGACGACGTCACCTGGCTCGACGACGAAGCGAGCGCACCCGAAGCCGCGGTCGCGCTGATCGGCGAGGCAAAGCTGCTGATTCCGCTGGCCGGCCTGATCGATCAGCAGGCCGAGTGCCAGCGCCTCGGCAAGGAGATCGGGCAACGCGAGCAGGACCTGGCGCGGGCCCGCGCCAAGCTCGAGAACCCGGCTTTCGTCGACCGCGCGCCGGCGCAGATCGTCGCCAAGGAACGCGGCAAGGTGGTCGAGATCGAAGGCGCGCTGGCGCGCCTGCGTGAGCAGCTGGAGAAGATCGCGAGCCTGTAGCAGTCCGCGGCGGCGCAGGGCGCGCCCCGGCTACAGGACCAGCGCCAGGAACAGCTGCACCAGGCCCCACATCACCAGCACGAATAGCAGGGTCGCGAGCAGCCCGACGGCGATGAATTGAACGGGTCTGCCGTGGCGGAAATCCCGCTCGCGGTTGCGATTGCTCTGCACACCGAAAAAGGCCGCCAGCACGCTCTTCAGCACACGCCAGAATCCGACCGTCGACGGCGCGGGCTCGCTCAAGGTCGACACGCCGACTTCATGCCGCGAGCCCGGACTGCTCACGGGTCTTGTGAAAGACGATGTCCGGATGCCGTTCCTCGGTCATCTGCAGGTTGACCCGCGTCGGCGCCAGGTAGACGAGTTCGCCGGCGTGGTCCTCGGCCAGCTGTGCGCCGTTGCGCGAGCGCAGCCTCTGCAGGGCGGCCGGCTCGGCCTGCAGCCAGCGCGCGGTGTGGATCGAGACCGGCTCGAACGCGCATTGCACGCCGTACTCGTCGCGCAGCCGCTCGGCGACCACGTCGAACTGCAGCACGCCCACCGCGCCGAGGATCAGGTCGTTGCCGGTCAGCGGGCGAAACAGCTGGGTCGCACCCTCCTCGCACAGCTGGTGCAGACCCTTCAGCAACGCCTTTGCCCGCAGCGGGTCGCGCAGACTGGCGCGCTTGAACAGCTCCGGCGCGAAGTTGGGAATACCGGTGAACGTGAGCTCCTCTTTCTCGGTGAAGGTGTCGCCGATGCGGATAGTGCCGTGGTTGTGCAGGCCGATGATGTCGCCCGCGAAGGCCGTCTCGGCGCGCTCGCGCTCGGCGGCGAGAAACGTCATGGCATTGCCTACGCGCAACTCTTTGCCGGTGCGCACGTGGCGCATGCGCATGCCCTTGGTGTAGGCCCCGGAGCAGATCCGCAGGAAGGCTATGCGATCGCGGTGCGCGGGGTCCATGTTTGCCTGGATCTTGAACACGAAGCCGCTGAACTGCTCCTCCTCCGGCGAGACCTCGCGCCCGAGCGTCGCCCGCGGCCCGGGCGGCGGGGCCAGGTCGACGAACTCGTCGAGCAGTTCCGCCACCCCGAAATTGTTCAGCGCCGAGCCGAAGAACACCGGCGTCACCCGCCCGGCCAGGAACGCCTCGCGCTCGAACGCCTCACCGGCGCCGAGCACCAGCTCGAGCTCCTCGCGCAGGCGGGCGGCATCGGCGCCCAGCAGCTCGTCGAGCTGGGGATTGTGCAACCCCTCCAGCGTGGCGCTGCGGCGCTCGGCGTCGAACACGTAGAAGGCGTCGCGCCAGACGTGGTAGACACCGCGGAAGGCGCGCCCCATGCCCACCGGCCAGGTGACGGGCGAGCAGCGGATGCCGAGCATCTCCTCCACCTCGTCGAGCAGTTCGATGGGCTCGCGACCCTCGCGGTCGAGCTTGTTGACGAAGGTCAGCACCGGCGTGTCGCGCAGCCGGCACACCTCCATGAGCTTTTCGGTGCGCGCCTCCACCCCCTTGGCGGCATCGATGACCATCAGCGCCGAGTCGACGGCGGTCAGCGTGCGGTAGGTGTCCTCGGAGAAGTCCTCGTGCCCGGGCGTGTCGAGCAGGTTGATCACGTGCCCGGCGTGCTCGAACTGCATCACCGAGGAGGTGACCGAGATGCCCCGCGCCTGCTCCATGGCCATCCAGTCCGAGGTCGCGTGGCGCGCGGCCTTGCGACCCTTGACGGCGCCGGCGAGCTTGATGGCGCCGCCGAACAGTAGCAGCTTCTCGGTGAGGGTGGTCTTGCCGGCGTCGGGGTGAGAGATGATCGCGAACGTGCGCCGCCGCCTGATTTCCTCGGACATCGATGCCATGGGCGTCCCGTACGAACGGGCCGAATGAACGGCCGGACAAACGGACAATTATAGCCAGCGCTTGCGGCGCGGGCCACTGCCCACCGTGTCCTCCAGCGTCCTGCCGAGCACCAGCGCGTCCTCGCGCCCGACCTGGGCGGGGTAGTAGTCGCGGCGCAGACCGATCTGGCGAAACCCGCACCGCAGGTACAGGCGCAATGCGCTGTAGTTGGTGGGACGCACTTCGAGGTAGGCGGTGCGGGCGCGCAATGCGCGGGCCATGTGAAATACCCGGTTCAGCAGCGCACGTGCGTAGCCGCGACCGGTGTAGTCCGCGGACACGCACAGGTTCAGGACGTGACACTCGCCGGCCCGGGCGGCGGCGATGCCGTAGCCCACCACCTGCCGGTCGGCGACGTACACCAGCCCGATGTAGCCCACCCGCAGGCAGTCCCTGAAGATCGCGCTTGTCCAGCCGAATTCGTACTCGGCCCGCTCGATCTCCATCACCCGCCGCAAGTCCTCCTCGCGCATGTGCCGGATGCCGTCCTGCTGTTCGAGTACCGCCGCCACTAGGATCTCAACGCCTCGCGGATTCTCTTCAGATCCTCCCAGGACTTGCGCTTCTGCGACGGGCTGCGCAACAGGTAGGCCGGGTGATAGGTCGCAAGCAGCGGCGTGCCGCGCTCGCCGAAGCTGTGCAGCTTTCCGCGCAGCCGGCCCAGCGGCGCGCTCGTACCGAGGCAGTTCTGCGCCGCCACGCGGCCGAGCGCCACGATCAGTCGCGGCGCCACCAGGTCGACCTGGCGCTGCAGGTAGGCGTTACAGGCGGCCACCTCTTCGACGTGGGGGTCGCGGTTGCCCGGCGGCCGGCATTTCAGGATATTGGCGATGAACACTTCCTCGCGCTCGAGGCCGATGGCGGCAAGCATGGCGTTCAGCAACTGCCCGGCCGCCCCGACGAACGGCTCGCCCCGACGGTCCTCCTCGCCGCCCGGCGCCTCGCCGATGAACATCAGTTGCGCATCGCGCGCGCCCACGCCGAAGACGACATTCGTACGCGACTCGTGCAGCACGCATTGGCGGCAGCCGCGAACGACCTGCTCCAGCGCCGGCCAGTCGAGTGTGGCGACGCCCGCAGACGCTTCACCGCCCGGCGGCGGGGCGCCGTCCATGTCCGCGACCGGATCTTCGGCCGCCGGGGATGCCTGCGCGGCGGCGGTTTCGTAGACTTCCAGCGGCGGCGCTTCGGGCCACGCGTCGTCGGGCAGCGGCGCCTCACGCCCCTCGCGCCCACGCGCCGTTGGCGATCCGGCGTCTACTTTCCGCTTCGGCTCCGCCGCGCCTGCCCCTGCCGGCGGCGGGCCGGCGCCGGTGTCACTGCCCGGCCGCTGCCCGCTGCCGCCAGCTTCGGGCGACTCGCCGGCGCCGGCAACGGGCGGCTGCACACTGCGGCGTGTCCTCGCCGCCCAGGCCGTGATGCCCATGGCGTCCAGGTAGGCGTGGCGGCGCGGGTCCATCGCCGAAGTATAACCCGCACCGCCAGGCCCGGTCAGACATCGGCGCCCAGCTGCGGATGGGTGCGCTCGGACTGGTCGTAGATCTTGTTGAGCGCGTTCACGTAGGACTTGGCGGAGGCGATGATGATGTCGGTATCGGCGCCCAGCCCGTTGACGATGCGCCCGTCGCGCTCGAGCCGGGTAGTCACCTCGCCCTGCGAGTCCGTGCCGCTGGTGATGGCGTTGACCGAGTACAACTGAAGCCGTGAGCCGCTGGCGACGATCTTCTCGATCGCCCTGAAAGAGGCGTCCACCGGCCCGTCGCCCTCGGCCGAGGCGGCGAGTTCCTCGCCGCCGAGGTTCAACGTGACCGCGGCGGTGGGCGTTTCCCCGGTGGCGCTGCACACTTTCAGCGACACCAGCCGGACCTTCTCCTCCGCGCTCTCGGCGTGGGCCTCGGTGACCAGCGCCTGCAGGTCCTCGTCGTAGATGTCGTGCTTCTTGTCCGCCAGGTCCTTGAAACGCGCAAACGCCGTGTTCAGGGCCTGTTCGCTGGCGAACTCGTGGCCGAGTTCGCTCAGCCGGGCGCGGAACGCGTTACGCCCCGAGTGCTTGCCCAGGACCAGCCGGTTCTGGCTCCAGCCGACGTCCTCGGCACGCATGATCTCGTAGGTCTCGCGCGACTTGAGGACGCCGTCCTGATGGATCCCCGCCTCGTGAGCGAACGCGTTGGCACCGACGATGGCCTTGTTGGGCTGCACCGGGAAGCCGGTGATGTTCGACACCAGCCGCGAGCACGGCACGATCTGGGTGGTGTCCAGGCCGGTCTCGCAATCGAAGCTGTCGGCGCGCGTGCGCACCGCCATGACGATCTCCTCCAGCGAGGCGTTGCCGGCGCGCTCGCCCAGACCGTTGATGGTGCACTCGACCTGCCGCGCCCCGTTGCTGACCGCGGCCAGCGAATTGGCGACCGCCAGGCCCAGGTCGTTGTGGCAGTGCACCGAGAACACCGCCTTGTCCGAGTTCGGGATGCGTTCACGCAACTGGCCGATCAGCGCGCCGAACTGCTCGGGCAGCGCATAGCCCACCGTGTCGGGGATGTTGATGGTGCGGGCGCCGGCGTCTATCACCGCCTCCAGGATACGCGCCAGGAAATCCGGCTCCGAGCGCCCGGCGTCCTCGGGCGAGAACTCGACGTCGTCGGTGTAGCGCCGGGCACGCTTGACCGCCGCCACCGCCTGCGCGACGACCTGGTCCGGGCTCATGCGCAGCTTTTTCTCCATGTGGATGGGCGAGGTGGCGATGAAGGTATGCACGCGGCCCGAGCG
The DNA here is from genome assembly GCA_041623575.1 of Gammaproteobacteria bacterium. GTDB lineage: Bacteria > Pseudomonadota > Gammaproteobacteria > JAHELT01 > JAHELT01 > JAHELT01. Next base: position 8,225 of record JBFJWO010000050.1, on the reverse strand, counting down.
GGCGGGCTTGATCGCCTCGCCGGCCCGGTCGACATCGAGGTCCCCGGCCCGCGCCAGCGCGCAAACGGTGCTGTCCTTGATGATCCCGGCGACCGCGTGCACCGCCTCGAAATCGCCGGGGCTGGCGATCGGGAAACCCGCCTCGATCACGTCGACGCGCATGCGCTCGAGCGCGCGCGCGATGCGCAGTTTCTCCTCCTTGGTCATCGACGCGCCCGGGCTCTGCTCGCCATCGCGCATGGTGGTATCGAAGATGATCAGTCGCTCTTTGCTCATGCCCTTGTCCTCGTCGCCACGGCACGCGGCCGGGCAACCTGCTGTTCGTCAGGTAGGTGTTGTTCGTGTTGAGTGCGTTTACCCTCGCCAGGGATACGGTTACCTGCCCTAGGGCAGGAGGAGCAGGAGAGCGAGACCAGGCACGCGGGCCGGCCGGACGGCGGCGGGATGGATTGTGCCTGTCGAGTGCATAGGCGCGGTTATACAAAAGTGCGCGCGGTGAGTCAACATGCGATGCGCGGGAGCCGCTCAGCGCATGCGCTTGCGCGACCAGCGGAACAACGCCAACACCGGGCCCGAGCCCGCGTAGAGCACGGCGAGGCTGAACAGCACCACCGGCGGATCGATGGAGATCATCACCAGCACCAGCACCGGTACCAGCAACGCCAGGAACGGCACCTTGTTGCGCCCGCCGATGTCCTTGAAGCTGTAGTAGGAAAAACGACTGACCATGAGCAACCCGGCGGTCACGGTCACCGCCAGCGCCAGGAAAGCGAGGTCCTGCCCCGCGTGCCCGAGGCTGTCGCCGACCCACACCAGCCCGACCATGAAGCCGGCAGCGGCGGGGCTGGCGAGGCCCTGGAAGAAGCGCTTGTCGGCCTTGCCGATCTGGGTGTTGAAACGCGCCAGGCGCAGGCCCGCGCAGGCGGCGTACAGGAACGCCACCACCCAGGCCAGGTTGGCGAACTTCCAACCCAGGGCGCCGAGATCGTTCAGCGCCCACACGTACATGATGAGCGCCGGCGCCACCCCGAACGACACCATGTCCGCAAGACTGTCGTACTCGGCGCCGAACTCCGACTGGGTGTTGGTCAGGCGCGCGACGCGCCCGTCCAGCCCGTCCATGATGCCCGCCACCAGCACCGCGATGGCGGCGGTGGCAAAGCGCCCGTTGAGCGCCGAGACGATGGCGAAGAAACCGAAGAACAGCGCCGCCGTCGTGAACAGGTTCGGCAGCAGATAGATGCCGCGGCGCCGCTTGGGGACGAGGGGCGGTTCGCCGCCCGAGCCAGGCTCGGTGGGCTTGTCGATCACCGAAAACTCCGGACGTTGCTCGGCCATGACGGGCCGGCTCAGTTGCGCGACTTGTCCACCGCACGGTTCTCGGCGATCCACGGCATCATGCTGCGCAGGCGCTCGCCGACCTCCTCCACCAGGTGGCCGCGCGCGATGCGCCTGCGCGCCTGCAGGGTCGCCGCGCCGGTCAGGTTCTCGTGAATGAACTCGCGGGCGAACTCGCCCTCCTGGATCTCGCGCAGGATGCGGCGCATCTCGGCGCGGGTCTCGTCGGTGACGATGCGCGGGCCGCGCGTGAAGTCGCCGTACTCCGCGGTGTTGGAGATCGAGTAGCGCATGTTGGCGATCCCGCCTTCGTACATCAGGTCGACGATCAGCTTCAACTCGTGCAGGCACTCGAAGTAGGCCATCTCGGGCGCGTAGCCGGCCTCCACCAGGGTCTCGAAGCCGGCCTGCACCAGGGCCGTCGTCCCGCCGCACAGCACCACCTGCTCGCCGAACAGGTCGGTCTCGGTCTCCTCGCGGAAGTTGGTCTCGATGATGCCGGCGCGGCCGCCGCCGTTGGCCGAGGCGTAGGACAGCGCGATCTCGCGGGCCTGACCGCTGCTGTCCTGCGCGACCGCGATCAGGCTCGGCACGCCGCCGCCCTCGACGTAGGTGGTGCGCACCAGGTGCCCGGGGCCCTTGGGCGCGATCATGATGACGTCGAGATCGGCGCGCGGGGTGATCTGGCCGAAATGGATGTTGAAGCCGTGCGCGAAGGCGAGCGCCGCGCCCTCGGGGATGTTGGGCGCGATCTCCTCGCGGTACAGCGCTGCCTGGTGCTCGTCGGGCGCCAGCACCATGACCACGTCGGCAGCGGCCACGGCTTCGCCCACCGGCTTGACCGTCAGCCCGGCGTTTTCCGCCTTCGCGACCGACCCCGAGCCGGGGCGCAGGCCGACGACGACGGTGCACCCGGAGTCCTTGAGGTTGTTCGCGTGGGCGTGGCCCTGCGAGCCGTAGCCGATCACCGCGACCGTCTTGCCCTGGATGATCGAGAGATCGGCGTCTTTGTCGTAGAAGATGTTCATCATCGGTCGCTTTCCCCGTTGTTCGCGTGTGTTCTTCGGCCCGCCCGTGGCGTCGAGACGCGCTAGACCTTGAGCGCTTTCTCTCCGCGGGCGATGCCGGTGACCCCGGAGCGCACGACCTCGAGGATCGCCTTGCTGCCGAGCGCCTTGATGAAGGCGTCGAGCTTGTCGCTGTCGCCGGTGAGCTCGATCACGTAGCTGGTTTCGGTCACATCGATGATGCGCCCGCGAAAGATGTCCGTCAGTCGCTTGATCTCGTCGCGCGCGCCGCCCATGGCGGCTGCCTTGACCAGCATCATCTCGCGCTCGATGTGCAGCGACTCCGTGAGATCGACGAGGCGCACGACGTCCACCAGCTTGTTGGTCTGCTTGGTGATCTGTTCGATGATCTCCTCGGTGCCGCTGGTGACGATGGTCATGCGCGAGAGCGATACGTCGTCGGTCGGCGCCACCGTCAGCGACTCGATATTGTACCCGCGCGCGGAGAACAGCCCGGCGATGCGCGACAGCGCGCCCGATTCGTTCTCCACCAGGATCGAAATGATGTGCCGCATGCTCAAGCGAGTTCCCGCGCCGGCGCGAGCCGCATCTCGTGGTGGCCCTTGCCGGCCTCGATCATCGGGTAGACGTTCTCCGTCTGGTCGGTGACGAAGTCCATGAACACCAGCCGGTTCTTCAGCGCCATCGCCTCGCGCAGCGCCGGTTCCACGTCGCCCGGCTTCTCCACCAGCATGCCGACGTGGCCGAAACTCTCGGCGAGCTTGACGAAATCGGGAATGGCATCGACGTAGGAGTGCGAGTAGCGGCCCTCGTACTGGAACTCCTGCCACTGGCGAACCATGCCCATGTAGCGGTTGTTGAGGTTGACGATCTTGATGGGTGTGTCGTATTGCAGGCAGGTCGACAACTCCTGGATGCACATCAGGATGCTCGCCTCCCCGGTGATGCAGGCGACCGTCGAGCGCGGGTAGGCGAGTTGCACGCCGATCGCGGCCGGCAGCCCGAAGCCCATGGTGCCCAGGCCGCCGGAGTTGATCCAGCGCCGCGGCTTGTCGAACTTGTAGAACTGCGCGGCCCACATCTGGTGCTGGCCGACGTCGGAGGTGATGAAGGCGTCGCCCCCGGTGACTTCCCAGAGGGTCTCGATGACCTTCTGCGGCTTGATCAGGTCGCTCGAGCGGTCGTAGGCGAGGCAGTTGTCGGCCTGCCAGCCGCGAATCGTGGTCCACCAGTCCTGCAGCGCGGCGTTGTCCGGGCGCTCGTTGGTGGTGCGCAAGTTCTCCAGCACGTCTCGCAGCACGCGCTTGACGTCGCCCACGATCGGCACGTCCACCTTGACGTTCTTGGAGATCGAGGCCGGGTCCACGTCGACGTGGATGATGCGCGCGTGCGGGCAGAACTTCTCCACGTCGCCCGTCACGCGGTCGTCGAAGCGTGCGCCGACGGCGAACAGCACGTCGCAATCGTGCATCGCCATGTTCGCCTCGTAGGTGCCGTGCATGCCGAGCATCCCGACGAACTGCGGGTCGGTGCCCGGATAGGCGCCGAGCCCCATCAGGGTGTTGGTGATCGGGTAGCCGAGCAGGCGCGTGATCTCGGTCAGTTCCTCGGAGGCGTTGCTCAGGATCACGCCGCCGCCGCTGTAGATCATCGGCCGTTTGGCCGACAGCAGCAGGTCGACGGCTTTGCGCGTCTGCCCGGGGTGGCCCTTCACCACCGGGTTGTAGGAGCGCATCTCGAGGTGCTCGGGGTACTCGAAGGGGATCTTGACGTTGGGCGCCGTGATGTCCTTGGGGATGTCGACCACCACCGGCCCGGGACGCCCCGAGGTCGCCACGTAGAAAGCCTTGCGGATGGTCAACGCCAGGTCTTCCAGGCTGTTGGCGAGGAAATTGTGCTTCACGCACGGACGGGTGATGCCGACCGCGTCGACCTCCTGGAACGCGTCGCTGCCGATGAACTGGCGCTGCACCTGGCCGGTGAGCACCACCAGCGGAATGGAATCGAGGTGCGCAGTGGCGATCCCGGTGACGGCGTTGGTCGCACCCGGCCCCGAGGTCACCAGCACCACACCGGGCTTGCCGGTCGCACGCGCGTACCCGTCCGCGGCGTGGGTCGCGCCCTGCTCGTGGCGTACCAGGATGTGCTGGATGTCCTTCTGCTGGTAGAGCGCATCGTAGATGTGCAGTACCGCCCCGCCCGGGTAACCGAATATGAACTCTACGCCCTCGCGCTTGAGGGCTTCGACCAGGATCTCCGAGCCAGACAGTTCCACCACTATTCTCCACACCTGTATAGTTGCCCGGTCGCGGGGAAAGCTGCAGCCGGCCCACGCGGCCGAACGAAAATGTGCGCTCCCGTGGGGAACGCACAGAACGTCGGAGTGTAATACCTTTCTACTGCGAAATCACCGCGTTACACCGGGTTTCGCAGCGCGCCGCGCCGCCGGCGCCGCGACTCAGGACTTGCGCAGCCGGAAATAGAACTTGCCACCGTCCTCGCTGGAGTCTTCGAGCGCGTGCCCGGTCTGCTTGGCGAACGCGGCAAAGTCTTTCACCGACCCCGGGTCGGTGGCGATGACGCGCAGCACCTGCCCGCTGGACAACTCCGCCAACGCCTTCTTGGCACGCAGGATCGGCAGCGGGCAGTTGAGCCCCGTCGCGTCCAGTTCCTGATCGAATTCGGTCATCCACCCGTCTCCCGTTGCTGGTTTTTCTGTACGCCGCGCCGCACCCGCGCAGCGGCCGCTGTTTCTCGCAATTTGCCGGGGAGGTTGCGCCTGCACCCCCGGCCCCCCGGCCCGCCCTGCTGACCGACGCCAGGCCGGCGGCGTGCGCAATGTTAGAGTCTACTTATATTCCCGAACCCGAATCAACCCGGGACGCGCCGCCGTGGAATCCGCCCGTCGCGCGGGTGCACAGGCGCGCGCCGGAACACTCTGGTAGGGTTAGCGCGATGTCGCAGTCAACTCATCCGCGGCCGTCGGGCCGGCGTCGGATCCGCAGCAGTCCCGGCACCTGGCGCCGGGTGGTCGTCTCCCTGGCGCTCGCCGCCTGCCTGCCGGCGGCGCTCGGGCAGGGCGAAGTCGACCTGCCGCAGATGGGCGACCCGGCCGACCAGGTGCTCTCGCCGGCCCAGGAACGGGAACTCGGCGAGTCGCTGATGCGCCACGTGCTCGCCAACGAGAAAGTCATCCAGGATCCGTTGCTGCACGACTACGTCACGGCCCTCGGCGCTGCGCTGACCTCCGCCACCGGGCAACCCGCCGCCGGCTTCACGTTTTTCCTCGTCGACGACCCCGCGGTGAACGCGTTCGCCGCGCCGGGCGGCTTCATCGGCGTCAACAGCGGGCTGATCCTCGCCACCGAGAACGAGGCCCAGCTCGCCGGCGTGCTCGCCCACGAGATCGCGCACGTGACCCAGCGCCACATCGCGCGCGCCTACGCCGAGGCCCAGAGCAGCAGCCTGCCCGCGGCCGCCGCCATCCTCGCCGCCATCCTGCTCGGCGGGCAGAACCCGCAGGCCAGCCAGGCTGCGCTGGCGACCGGCATCGCGGCCTCGCGCCAGTGGCAGCTCAACTACACGCGCTCCAACGAGTACGAGGCCGACCGGCTCGGCATCCGCTTCCTCGCCCAGGCGGGCTTCGACCCGCTCGGCATGGTCGAATTCTTCAGCCTGCTCGAACGGCGCCACGCCGGCGAAGCCGCCGGCCGCCCCGAGTACCTCAGCACCCACCCGCTCAGCAGCAACCGCGTCGCGGAGGCCCGCCAGCGCGCGGACTCCCTGACCCGGCCCAACCAGCGCATCGACGGCCAGGGTTTCCGCCTGGCGCGCGCCCGTCTGCGCGTGCTGACCAGCAACAACCGCCCGGCGCTGCTCGGCCTGCTGGAGCAGGAACTGCCCACCGCCACCGGGCGCCGCCGCGAGGTCAACCTCTACGCCCAGGCACTGATCGCGCACCTGGCGGGCGCGCACGAGCGCGCGCGGACCATCGCGGACGACCTGCTGGCCGCCGAGCCCGACGAGCTTTATTACAACCTGCTCTACGCCGCCAACGAGTACGCCGCCGGGCGCAGCGCGAGCGGCGCGGCGTGGTTCGACAAGCTGATCGACCTCTACCCCGACAACCTGCCGGTGCTGCTGAGCGCCGCGACCGCCGCGCAGGACGGTGGCGACCACACCCGCGCGGCGCGTTCGCTGCGAGCCGCGCTCAAGCTCCCCGGCATGCACGCCGCGCGCAGCTATCAGCTGCTGGCGCGCTCCGAGGACAAGCTCGGCCAGCGCGCCCGCAGCCTCGAGTCGCTGGCCGAACACGCGGCATTGCTCGGCGAGCAGCGCCTCGCGATCCGCCACCTCGAACAGGCGGCCGGGCTCAGCCAGCCCGGCAGCGCCAACGCGTTGCGCATCGCCGCGCGCATCGAGCAGTTGCGCGAGCAACTGGCCGCCCGCCTCCGCCAAAGGGGGGGTTGAGCGAAGCGCTCGCCCATCCTTTTGGAGATAGAGCGAGGCATCCTGCTTGCGTTGAGACAACGACCCGGTATTCTATGTCCGCCGCCGTCCGGCCTCCGGCCGGGCGCGGTGGCCGGGCAGGCAACACCCGCGACCCGCCCGGAACGACTGGAGTACAAGCGTTAACGCAAGCGAGGAGGAGACGCATGCGCAATTCCGCGAAGACCCTGGTAGCGGCGGCTTGTGTAGCCGCGTTGCTCGGGGTTACCGGCATGGGCCTGACCGGCGCCGCCCTGGCGCAAGACCCGGCGGTGCTCGCCGAAGGCAAGAAAATCGCTTTCGACCGCCGCAAGGGCAACTGCCTCGCCTGCCACATGATGGACGACGGCAGCCTGCCGGGTAACATTGGCCCGCCGCTGATCGCCATGAAGGCACGGTTTCCCGACAAGCAGGCCCTGCGCGCCCAGATCTACGACGCGCGGGTCAAGAACCCCACCACCATCATGCCGCCCTTCGGGCCTCACGCGATCGTTTCCGAAAGCGAGATCGACAAGATCACCGAGTACGTGTGGACGCTCTAGCGTCGCGCGTGCGAGTCACTGGAGAGAGACTACCCATGACGACTAAACGCCGAACCCTGCTGAAAGGCGCACTGGCGTCGAGCGCGGCCGCGGTAGCCGCCGGCGCCGGGATCCTGACCCCGCGCGCGCTGTTCGCCGCCTGGCCGCAGGCCGCCTTCGAAGCCCGTAACGTCGACGATGCCCTGAACGGCCTGGGTGGCGCCAACGCGACGCCCTCCGACGAGATCAACATCAAGGCGCCCGACATCGCCGAGAACGGTGCGGTGGTCCCCGTTACCGTGTCCACGACCCTGGCGAACGTGGAATCCATCTCGATCGTGGCTTCCAAGAACAACCAGCCCCTGACCTCGACGTACATGCTGCCGGCCGGCACCCAGGCGTTCGTCTCGACCCGCATCAAGATGGCCTCGACGTCGGATGTGATCGCGCTCGTCACGGCCGGCGGCAACGTCTACTCCGCGAGCAAGGAAGTGAAAGTGACCATCGGCGGCTGCGGCGGCTGAGGCCGCGCCACGTTCCCAGGAGACACCAACCATGGCATCGATAAAGATTCGCGCCCGATCCAAGGGCGGCGAGACGACCGTGAAGACGCTCATCAGCCACCCGATGGAGACCGGCCTGCGCAAAGACAACGCGGGCAAGGCCATTCCCGCGCATTTCATCAGTGAGGTCACCGCCGAGCACAACGGCAAACCCGTAATGACCGCCCACTGGGGCACGGGCATCTCCAAGAACCCCTACCTGTCGTTCGTCTTCGACGGCGGCAATTCGGGGGACACGATAAAGATCAGTTGGACCGACAACACGGGCGCCAGCGACTCGGCAGAAG
>JBFJWO010000049.1:0-15278 GCA_041623575.1 Gammaproteobacteria bacterium | reverse complement strand
GCGCCGCCGAGGTTGGCGTGCTGAGTGAAATCCACTCCGAGCGCCTCGATGCCCCGCGCCTCCAGCGCCTCGCGCAAGCCCTTGTGGCGCGCCTGCACGACGGCGGTGCCCGGGTCGAGCATGAGCACGTTGACGCCGAGTTCCTCGAAGGTCTGGCGCTCGACGGCCAGCAGGTCGTAGCCGTCGAGCGGGGGCGGCAGGCGTTGGAACGCGCCGCGGTAGTGGATCCCGCGCCCCGGTCCGGTCAGGGTCAGACAGCAGTCGAGGTGCGCGGGCCCGGCGGTGTGGAAGTCCACACACACGACGCGCGGCCCGGCGCCGAGCGCAAGCTGCAGGTAGTGCGCTCCCGCGCGGTTGGTTCGATGCCCGCCGATCCCGACGAACACGTAGGGCAGGTCCACCAGCACGTCGCCACCGTCCAGGCAGGCGCCCTGCGGCGCATCCGGCCCGAGCGCTGGCGGCGCCAGCGACGCCAGGGCGGCGAACTCCTCGCGCCGCGCCGGGTTCGGCGCCAGCGCCGTGAACGCGACGTCACCGATGATCATCAATGCGTCGCGCACGAACAGTTGGCTGGCAACCTGCGGGCGGCGATCGCGCCGCGCGATCGGTTCCGGGCGCACGACGTCTACGCGGCGCGAGTCGAGCACCTCGATCAGCCCGCCGAGCTCGCGCTCGCAGCGCGCCCGTGCCTCTCGGCCGAGCGCCAGGCGGCGCCACCAGGCCGGCTGCCCGCCGGCGTCGCCGCCGCTCGCCGCTGGCGGCAGTACCAGCGACTGCGAGCTGCCCACGATCACCCGTTCGAGCCGCGACCACTCGTCGTCCACGCGGGACTGCGGCGCCAGCCCCCGGGTCCCGTCGCTCACGGCGGGCGCCGGCGTCGAGCGCGCGTCACTGCTGCAGCCATACGGCGGCGGACTCCACCATGCTCTTCGCGATACTGTAGCCGAGGCTCCCGCGCCGCGTGCGCATCGCCACCTCCACGAACTCCTCGCCGACGTCCAGCAACTCCACGTCGTGCACCTTGCCATCCACGGTCGTGATCCGGGCGTCGGCGCGCAGGTGGCGGGCCAGGTCTTCGACGGCCACCGGCTGCAGGCTCAGCAGCGGGCGGGGCTGCGCCACCGGCGCCGGCTGCCCCGTCGACGACGGACCCGGCTCGGGCTCGGGCTCGAGCGCGAGCAACGCGACCTCGGGCACCGCCCGACCGTTGATCGCAACGCGCGCATCGAGCAACGCCGACCAGTCGGCGGCGCGGTAGAAGCGCAGGTAGGACGGTCGAATGGGGCGCGTCGGGCGAACCTCGAGCTCCGCGCTGCCCGACGCCGTCAGCAGGGAACGGTACGCGCCGACCAGCGAAGGCGGCAACAACCCGCCCTCTCTGGCCACCGCGCCGATCAGTCGGGCGACATTGGCTTCGACGAACTCGCGCCGCGATACCCGGCTGATGCGCGCGCAGTACTCGTTGATCGCAGCGACCGCACCACGGTCCCGGTAGCTCAACGAGGCATAGGTGATCTGCGAGAGGGTATCGCGCTTGTACAACTGGTCGAGCAGGTCGACACCGGGGGCGAACCTCAGTTCGAGCCGATTGCTGACCAGGTTCTCCACGCGTTGCTCGGCACTCACGATGCGCTCGCCGGCGCCGTAACGGGTCTGCACGTCGACGCTGGCGTGCAGCCTCGCGAGCCCCATTCCCTTGAGGCTCGACACGCCGAGCGGCGCGTCGCCGCGGCACTGCAGGTGCGGACTGAGGAGAAAGGCCTGGTTCACCGCGCCACCCTCGGCTTCGAAATCGCCCAGCAGCCGGGCCAGCGAGTTGCCGCTGAGGTCTACCACCAGGCCGGCGAGTTGCAGACCCACCCGTTCCGGAATCCGGCCCTGCGCCAGGTGCCGGCGCACGCGGAGCAGGTTCACCGGGTTGTGGGCCTGCAGCACGACCTCGTCGATGTGCAGCACCGCCTCGGAGCCGTGCGGGCGGATGCTGACGCCCCGCAGGCCCAGTTCGCCGGCGAGCGAGACGTGGACGCTGTCGAAGTGAGTCGAGGCGAAAGGGGACAGACGTTCGCCGAGGCGCTCGACGGCGTCGCGCGTGTCCGCGTAGAGGTACGCGTAGAGCATACCGGCGGCCACGGCCAGCAGGAAGGCCGCGCTGCCCAATGCGTGCAGGACGCTTCTTATCATGCGACGTCTCACCGCAGCCCGCCAGCCGCGCATCCAACCCGACCGGGCCGGGCGCAACCACCCGAGCCGGTCGCGGCACACGCCCGTGCCGGCGAATCAACGACCCAAGCCGCTGAATCAACGCGAAAAACGATACTCTGTCCGCACCTGCGTCCGCGCGGCGCGGCGTCACGGCCGCCGTGCGGTGCCCCCCTAACTACCCTCTTTACGCGCAACCGGTCAAGCCGGGAGCACGCGCGCGACGACCCGCGCATTCGATACGGGCGCCGGGGAAATCGGCTACCATGGGCGATCGGTGGATGTCGTCAGGGCCGCAGTACGGGCTTCGAGGCGACTGCCGCTCCAGGGCGCAGCCGCCGCCGCACGCGAGCCGCGACCTCCCCGCAACGGAGGACAGGGTCATGCGCCGGCTGTACTTTCTGCTACCAACCCTCGAAAGCGCCAGCAAGGTCACCGACGAATTGCTGCTGGCACGCATCGACGAACGCCACATCCACGTCATTGCCCGCGAGGGCACCGAGATGGGCACGCTGCCCGAAGCGTCGCTGCTGCAGAAAAGCGACGTGATCCCGGCCGTGGAGCGCGGACTGGTCGTCGGCGGCGTGACCGGCGCACTCGCCGGCGTGGCGGCGGTCACCTTTCCGCCCGCGGGGATCGTGCTCGGCGGCGGCGCCATCCTGGCGACCATGCTGGCGGGCTCGGGCATCGGCGCCTGGCTCTCGAGCATGATCGGCGTGGACGTCAAGAATTCGCGCATCACGCAGTTCGAACAGGCGGTGGAACGTGGCGAGTTCCTGTTCCTGGTCGACGTGCCGAAAAAGCGCGTCGAGGAGATCGAGGAAATGGTCAAGAGCCACCACCCGGACGCCGACATCGAGGGCACCGAGCCGCACATACCGGCGTTTCCGTAGCGGTCCGGTCCGGACGCCGGCTGCGAGGGCGCCCGCCCGGGGCGCTCCCGCCCGTTAGCGTTGCCGGTTATAAGCACAGGCCGGATCGCTATTGGCCGCCACCCCGGTCGCGGGAGCACACTCTACCCCCTCACCGACACCGGGAGAGCGCACGTGGCCGAGATTCACATCCTGCACGAGAACGACGCGTGGACGGCGCCGCTGCTGGCCCGGCTCGACGAGCTCGCCCTGCCCTATCGCACCTGGTTCGTGGACCGGGGCTCGCGGGACCTGGCCGCGGCGCCGCCCGAGGGCATTTTCTACAACCGCATGAGTGCCTCCTCGCACACTCGCGGCCACCGGTACGCGGCCGAATACTCCGCGGCGCTGATCGCCTGGCTGGAGAGCCACGGCCGGCGCGTGATCAACGGCGGTCGCGCGCTGCAGCTGGAGATCAGCAAGGTCGCGCAATACGCCGCGCTTGGCGCGCACGGCATCGCCACCCCGCGCACGGTCGCCGCGGTCGGGCGCGAGGCCGTGGTTGCAGCGGCGAGCCGCCTGGAGCCGCCGTTCATCACCAAGCACAACCGCGCCGGGCGCGGTCTCGGCGTCCGGTTGTTCCGCAGCTTCGATGCCCTCGCGGCCTACGTCGAGGGACCGGATTTCCAACGCCCCGTGGACGGCATCACGCTGCTGCAGGAGTACATCGAGGCTGGCGAACCGGCCATCACCCGCTGCGAATTCGTCGGCGGGCGGTTCCTCTATGCCGTGCGGGTGGACACGTCGGCCGGCTTCGAGCTGTGCCCCGCCGACGCCTGCGCCGACACCTGCCCGTCCGGGGCACAGGCACGGTTCCAGGTACTCGACGGTTTCGACCACCCGCTGCTCGCCCGCTACGCCGCCTTCCTGCAGGCCAATGACATCCAGGTCGCCGGGATCGAGTTCATCGTCGAGCGCGGGGGCCGGGCCTACACCTACGACGTCAACACCAATACCAACTACAACGCGCCGGCAGAGGCCGAAGCCGGGGTCAGCGGCATGCGGGCGCTGGCGCGCTACCTGGGCCAGGAACTGGCGGCGTGTTACGCGCCCCGTCGCCGGGCTACCGGCTGAGCACTCCCGGCAGGCACTGCGCGCCGGCACCGGTCGACGAGGCGGGCACGCGACGCCGCCCGGTCCTCAGCGGGGCAGCGAGGGCTTGAGGTCGAAAGGCTCGGCGGCCAGCGCCCCCAGGGTCGGCTTGATCAGCTCGGCCAGGCGTTGCGCGGCGGCGACGAAGGCGTCGTATTCCCGCAACGCGTCCGCCCGCGCCGTGGCCTGGTTGCGCCGGGCTGGCGGCGTGCGCTGCTCGGGCGGGTCGGCGGACCACTTGTCCGCCACCGCCGCGGTGAACGCCTGTTCCAGCTCCCGCAACTCCGTGGTCAGGCGGTCGAGGTCGGCGACCGGGTTGGCCGGCAGCACCTTGCCACCGAGGTAGACCACCTGGCTCAGTCCCAGCACCCCGAGCAGCGTCTCGGGGATGGTGAAGTCGGCCAGCGCCGTCAGGCCGGACGTGACCAGCGCCAGTGCGACCACCAGGTTGAAGGCGAGCATCTGGAACTTGGAGACGTCGAATTCGCCGCCCGACAGTACCAGGTCGTTCCAGCTCGGACGGTGGCGTTCGGGCACCGGGCGGATCGCGTGCCGGGCGACCAGCCAGGCCCAGTTCCCGGCCTCCAGCCGATTGCGACTGACCGCCGCTTTCTTGGACGCGGCGCTGCCCGCGGCGCTGATCCCGAGCAGCATGAGCACGTCGTTGGACAACGCGCTCAGCTCCCCGGTACGCAACAGGATGTAGGCCAGCAGCCACAACACCACGAAGCTGAAAAAGAAGATCTGCAGCTTCGACAGGCTGCCGCGGCCCATCGAGCCCGCGGTGATCTCGAGCGGCGACCAGTGCCAGCCGTCGCCGCCGAACCAGCGCGCGCAGCCGACGTACAGCAGCGCGACCAGCGTGGCCGACACCACGATCGCGAACCAGTGGCTGCTGACCGCGGCCGTGCGCTCGGCGCTGAACGCCACTTTGCCCCGCGGTTCGAGCGCCGCGACCATGAACGCGGCATCGAGGTAGGGCCACCACCCCGGCACCCGCGGCAACGCCAGCGTAAGCACCGTGTTCGCCTCGTCGTCGCGTCCTACCGCCAGCACCCTTAGCTCGCGTGCCCGCGCGCTCGGCGCGCGATGGCGGGCGAGGTCCCAGACGAGGAGCGCGCGAAACGTCAGCTCCGCGTTCTCCGCCAGCGGGCGCGCGATGACCAGCCTGGCGGTCGCGCCGCCCGGCAGGAAGTGCAGGTCGAACTCTGCGGCGGCCTTGTTACTGCTGCCTTCGAGCGTACAGATGCGCGCCAGCAGCGAACCCGCCGCCGGGCTGGCGCAAATGCCGGCTTCGGGCTCCTGGGCGCGGGTCGCCGCCGCGGCCATTGCCAGCAGCAGTGCCGAACCGGCCGCCAGCGCTCGCCCGCCGCGCGACGCGCGCGCCTCGCTCCTCGATGGTGAGTGCATGTTCCCTCCTCTGTGACAACCCGCCCGATTTTTTCTCGTTTGCGCCGGCCGGCCCTCACCGGTCCGCCGACGCCAGCCGTTCGGCGCGTGTCAGCACTCGCCGGGCATTGCGGTACGCCGGCGGCTCGATCCAGTGCCCGTCGAGCAGCGCGCGCTCGCGACCCTGCGCACGTGCGGCCTCGAACGCCTCGACCAGGCGCTGTGCGCGGGCCACGGCTTCGCTACCTGGGGTCAGCACGCGCTGCACGACCGCCACGTGCTCGGCGAGCACCAGGCTCTTGCAGCCGTACCCGAGGCGGCGCGCGACCAGCGTCTCGCGTTCGCAGCCGGCGGCGTCACCGTAGGTGTAGGGTGCGTCGATCGGCTCCACGCCGAACGCGCGGCACTCCAGCAGGAACCGGGCGCGGGCGTAGGCCAGTTCGAGCCCGTCGGGGGCGCGTTCGGCGCGGAGATCGGCGACCAGGTCCTCGGCGCCCAGCAGGCAACTGCGCACGCGCGGGCTGGCACCAGCGAGCTCTCGCAGGTTCACCACACCGGCCGCGGTCTCCGCGTTGGGGACGATCTCGGTGACGCCGGCTTCGAGCCCGCAACACGGTTCCAGGCGCTCGAGCTCCGCGGCGAGCGCCGCCACCTCGCTGCCCGTGCGCGCCATCGGCAGGAGCACCAGCGCCGGGCGCCCGCCGAGCACCGCGCGAAGGTCCTCCTCGCCGCCGTACCCCAGGGGGTTGACCCGCACGGCGGGCACGATGCCCGCTGCCCGCGCCCGCTCGAACAGCGTTGCGGCGCGCTCGCGCGCCGCCCGCTTAAGGTCCGGCGGCGTAAAGTCCTCGAGGTCCTGGACCAGCACGTCCGGCCGCGCCTGCAGGGCCAGCGCCTGCGCATCGGCATCGGCACCGGCGACGAACAGCACGCTGCGTCTCAGGTCCGGTTCCCGGTGCACGGTCATCAGGCGTATCCCCTGGGGGTCGGGCGGGTCCAGGTGTCAGGGTAACGCCACGACCCGGCGGGCGCGAGCGCCCGCGGCCGCGCCCCTTGACGCAGGCGGCGCCAGCGTCGAATCATGCGCCGGTCTGCCGCCGCGTGCGAACCCATGCGAATCTCGATCGTCGGAGCCGGCCCCGCGGGCCTGTATGCGGCCGTGCTGCTCAAACGCGCGCGGGCGGATCTCGAGCTGCGGGTGTTCGAACGCAACGCCCGCGACGCGACGTTCGGCTTCGGGGTGGTGTTCTCCGACTCCGCCCTCGCCTTCCTCGAAGGCGACGATGCCGCGACGCACGCCCTGTTGCGCCCCGCGCTGCAACGCTGGAGCGACCTGGACGTCGTGCATCGCGGCACGCGCATCCGTATCGACGGCGTCGGGTTTGCCGCCATCGGGCGGCTGGCCCTGCTGCAGTTGCTGCAGACCCGGGCAGCGGCGCTCGGGGTGAGGACGCACTACCGCAAGACGGTGGAGGACCTGGCGCTCACCGCCGGCGACGACCTGGTGATCGGCGCCGACGGCCTCAACTCGGTGGTCCGCGCCGCGCACCGCGAGGCTTTCGGCGAGCAACTGCGCTGGTTCGACAACCGCTTTGCCTGGTTCGGGACGGCACGCGCCTTCGAGCGACTCACCCAGACGTTCGTGGACAGCCCCGACGGGCGTTTCAACGCGCACCACTATCGCTACGCGCCCACGCTCAGCACGTTCATCGTCGAGTGCGACGCCGCGACCTGGGAGCGCGCCGGTTTCGGGCAGATGACCGCCGCGCAGTCCCGGGCCGCGTGCGAGCGCCTGTTCGCCGACACCCTCGAGGGCGCGCCGCTGATCGACAACCGCTCCGAATGGCGCCGCTTCCCGCGCCTGCACACCGCACACAGCCACGTCGGCAACCGCGTGCTGATCGGCGACGCCTTGCACTCGGCGCATTTCTCCATCGGCTCCGGCACGCGCCTGGCGCTGGAAGACGCCAGCGCGCTGGTGAACGCCCTGCGTACCCATGACTGGCAGGTGGCCCCGGCACTCGCCGCCTACGCAGGCGTGCGCCGGCCCGCGATCGGCAGACTGGTGCGCGCGGCCGAGGCCTCCGGGCGCTGGTACGAGGCGTTCGCCAGCCACATGGACCTCGAACCGTGGCCGTTCGCCCTGAGCTACCTGCAACGCAGCGGGCGTGTCGATCCCGGGCGCCTGTCGCGCATCGCGCCCGGGTTCGCCCGCGCCGTCGCCGAGCGGGGCCTGGCGCCGGCGGCCTCGGGGGCACGGTGAGCACGCCGGACATCGCGGACATCGCGGCCGCTATCGGCTTCAGCCTGCCGGCGCGCTACAACGCCTCGCGCCTGCTGTTCGACAACCTGGCCGCCGGGTGCGGCGCGCGTACCGCCGTTTACAGCCCGCAAGGCGATCGAACCTATGCCGAACTGGGCGCCGATGCCGACCGCCTCGGGCGCGCCCTGCTGGCGCACGGCCTGCAACCGGGGGAGCGCGTGGCGCTGTTCCTCGACGACACGCCCGTGTACCCGGCGGCGGTGATGGGCGCGCTCAAGGCCGGGCTGGTCCCGGTGTTGCTGAACACCGCCTCGCCCCCGGACCTGGCGCGCTTTCTCCTCGACGACTCGGCGGCGCGCGCGGTCATCGTCGACGCCCCGTTCCAGCACCTGTTCGCGCCGCCGGCGCTGGAGGGCACCGCCTGCGAACTGCTGCTGATCGCAAACGGCCCCGCCGAGGTGGCCGGCGCCCGCGGCTGGGAGGTCGTTGCCGGGCAGGCGCCGCACCTCGACGAGGCCCCGACCACGCCCGACAGCATGGCGTTGTGGATGTATTCCTCGGGCTCCACGGGGCGGCCCAAGGGCGTGGTGCACCGCCACGCCGATCCCGCCTACACCGCGCACAGCTACGCACAGCACATCCTGCAACTCGGGGCGAACGACGTCTGCTTCTCGGTGCCGAAGATCTTCTTCGCCTACGGCTTCGGCAATTCCATCACCTTTCCCTTCGCCGCCGGCGGCGCCAGCGTGCTGCTGCCGGGACGCCCGACGCCCGAGGCGGTGTTCGCGCTGCTGGAACGCTACCGCCCGAGCGTGTTCTTCGGCCTGCCGACCCTGTACACGGCGTTGATCAAGGACCCGGCCGCGGCCCGTGCCGATCTCTCCTCGGTGCGCCTGTGCGTGTCGGCCGCCGAGATCCTCTCCGGCGACGTGTTCGATGCCTGGCACCGGCGCTTCGGCCAGCGCATCGTCGAGGGGCTCGGGTCGACCGAGGTGCTGCACATCTATCTCTCCAACACCGCCGGGCGCCAGAAGACCGGGTCGGCCGGGCGCGAAGTGCCCGGCTACTGCGTGCGACTGCGCGACGCCGCCGGGCGGCCCAGCCCGCCGGGGGAAGCCGGTATCGCCTGGGTCGGTGGCGCCTCCAACGCCCGCGAGTACTGGAACCGCCCCGACAAGACCGCCGAGACCATGCGCGAGGGCTGGATCTGCACCGGCGATCGTTTCACGCGCGACGACGACGGGTTCTATTTCTTTCGCGGCCGTGCCGACGACCTGGTCAAGGTCTCCGGGCAGTGGGTCTACCCGCTGGAGGTCGAACTGGCGTTGGCCGAGCACCCCGCGGTGCGCGAGTGTGCCGTGCTCGCCGTCACGCTGCCCGACCGGCGCACCACGCTGCGGGCCTGGGTCGTCGCCGAGGCCGGTACGCCCACCGACGACTCGCTGGCCGACGCCTTGCGCGCGTTCGTCAAGGCCCGGCTGCTGCCCCACAAGTACCCGCGCGAGATCCGCTACCTGGACACCCTGCCGACAACCGGCACCGGCAAGATCGACCGCCAGGCACTGGCCGCCCGCCCCTGACGAGGCGCAGCGGCGCCGGCGGCGGCGCACCCTTCGGGCCGGTGGCTTTTCACGCCGAGACACGGTAATTTGGCGCCAAACAACGACGCCATTCGAGAGGAGACACGTCATGCTCAAGCCCATCCTGGGTACCCTGCTCGTCGCCGCGCTCGCCGTGCCCGGCGCGCAGGCCGCGAAGATCAAGATCGGTTTCGTGACCACGCTCACCACACCCGCGGCGGTGATCGGTAACGACATGCGCGATGCGGTGGAACTCGCCCTCGAGCACATCGGCCACAAGATGGGGCCGCTCGACGTGGAGGTGGTCTACGGCGACGACGAGTTCAACCCGCAGAAAGGCAAGCAGGCCACCGAACGACTGGTCAAGCAGGACAAGGTCGACATCGTCGCCGGCTACATCTGGTCGCACGTCCTGCTGGCTTCATCCAACACCGTGCTCGACGCCGGCAAGATCCTGATCAGCGCGAACGCCGGGCCCTCGCAGCTCGCCGGGCGCGGCTGTCACCGCAACTTCTTCAACATCTCCTGGCAGAACGACCAGACGCCGATGGCGCTCGGCGAGGTGCTGAACCAGCGCGGTATCAAGTCGCTGTATGTCATCGCGCCAAACTACGCGGCCGGCAAGAACATGGTCGACGGCGTCGAGCGCACCTACAAGGGCGAGGTGGTCGGCAAGGACATGACCCAGTGGCCGGCACAGATCGACTGGGCGGCGGAGCTGTCCAAGGTCAAGTCCGTCAACCCGCAGGCGGTGTTCGTTTTCTATCCCGGCAAGCACGGCCCGGCGTTCATCACCCAGTACAAGCAGGCCGGGCTGGAGGGCAAGATCCCGTTGTACTCGGTGTACACGCTCGACTCGCTCAGCCTGCCGAGCTTCCAGCAGGCCAACATGACCGGTGTGCTCGGCACCACCATGACCCAGTTCTGGGCACCGGACATCGACAATGCGCAGAACAAGCGTTTCGTCAGCGGCTTCAAGCAGAAGTACGGCAAGTACCCGAGCTTCTACGGCGCCCAGAGCTACGACGCGGTCTTTTTCATCAAGAGCGCGGTGGAAGCCGTGGGCGGTGACGTGAGCAATATCGACGGGATGCGCGCGGCGCTCCAGAAAGCCGACTTCCCGTCGGTGCGCGGTCCGTTCCGGATGGGCCCGAACCACTTCCCGATCCAGAACTTCTACTCGCGCGAGGTGGTCAAGGACGCCGACGGCGTGTGGACCACCTCCGTGCGCGAGGTGGTCTTGCGCGATCACCAGGATCCCTACGCCGCCGAGTGCAAGATGAAGTAACGGCTCGGTGTGGCGGCCGGTCGCGGTAGCGACCGCGCCCGGCCGCTCGCTCCTGCCCGCGGCGACGTGCCGGCGATGGACTGGGTTCTCCTCATCGAACAGTGCCTGAACGGCTTCCAGCTGGGCGTGCTGCTGTTCCTGATCGCCGCGGGCCTGACGCTCACGTTCGGCATCATGGACTTCGTCAACCTCGCGCACGGCTCGCTGTACATGCTGGGCGCCTTCTTCTGTGCGACCCTGACACTGTGGACCGATTCGTTCCTGCTCGGCGTGCTGCTGGGGCTGCCCGCCGTGCTGGCGGCCGGCATGCTGATCGAGGTGACCACGCTCAGAACGCTCTATCAGCGTCACCACCTCGATCACGTGCTGGCCACCTTCGGACTGATCCTGTTCTTCAACGAACTGGTGCAGGTGATCTGGCCGCTCGACGGCCTGCGCGTGCCCTTTCCGCCGGCGTTCGACGGCAGCGTGCCGCTGATCCTCGGCATCGAGTACTCGGCCTTCCGGCTGCTGATCATCGTCGTCGGGCTGGCGGTGGCCGCCGGCCTGTGGTTCCTCGTCGCGCGCACACGCATCGGCATGCTGGTGCGTGCCGGCGCCGCCAACCCCGCCATGGTCAGCGCGCTGGGCGTCAACATCCGGCTGCTGTTCACCTTCGTGTTCGGGCTGGGCGCGGCGCTCGCGGGGCTCGCCGGGATGCTGGTGCTGCCGATCCTCGGCGCCAACAGCGGCATGGGCGAGCAGATCATCATCCTCGCCTTCGTGGTGGTGGTGGTGGGCGGTATCGGCTCCATCCGCGGCGCTTTCATCGCGGCGCTCGTCACCGGCCTGATCGACACCCTGGGGCGCTCGTTCCTCGACGTCCTGCTGCTGGCGTTCCTGCCGACCAACGCGGCCGAGGCGGCCGGGCCGGCGCTGTCCTCGATGCTGATCTACATTTTCATGGTGGTGGTCCTGTTCCTGCGCCCGCAGGGACTGTTCCCGCCCGGGCGATGAGCGCGTTACTGCCGGCCAGCCCGCGCGCCTGGTTCGCCGCCGTCGTCCTCGCACTGTGCGCGGCCATGCCGGTCATCGCGGGCGCGATCGACGAGCCGTACTACATGGACATCTTCGCGCGCATGATGATCTGGGCGATCGCCGCGGTCAGCCTGAACCTGATCCTCGGTTACGGCGGCATGATCAGTTTCGGACACGCGTTGTACCTGGGACTGGGCGGCTACACCGTGGGCATCTGCTCCTACTACGGGATCGACAGCGCCCTGGTGCAGTGGCCGCTGGCGCTGGTGATCGCCGCGCTGGTCGCGCTGGCGTTCGGGGCCATCAGCCTGCGCACGCGCGGCGTCTACTTCATCATGATCACCATGGCGCTGGCGCAGATGGTGTATTTCCTCGCCGTCAGCGCCGAGGAATACGGCTCCGACGACGGGCTGGTCATCTACACGCGCAGCGAGTTGGGCGGCGGGTTCGACCTGAACGAGCCGCTGCACCTCTACTACACCATCTTCGGCTGCCTGCTGCTCGCGTTGTACTTCACCCGCCGCCTGGTGGCGTCGCGCTTCGGGATGGTCATTCGCGGCGTGCAATCGAACGAGACGCGCATGGAGACGCTGGGCTTTGCGACCTTGCGCTACCGCCTCGCCGCTTTCGTCATCGCCGGGGTGATGTGCGCCGCCGCCGGGGTCCTGAGCGCCAACGTCGAGAAGTTCGTCAGCCCGGACGCCCTGCACTGGACGCGCTCGGGCGAGCTGATCTTCATGGTCGTGCTGGGCGGGATGGGCAGCCTGTTCGGCCCGGTCGCCGGCGCGCTGGCCTTCTGGCTGCTGGCCGAGGTCCTGTCGCGTTTCACCGAGCACTGGCACCTCGTATTCGGCCCCTTCCTGCTGCTGGTGATCCTGTTCGCCCGCAGCGGGATCGACGGCCTGTTCGGCACGCGGGACGACGCCGGGTGAGCGCACCACTGCTGTCGGTCACCGGCCTGCACAAGCACTTCGGCGGTATTGCCGCCACCGACGGGCTGTCGCTCGAGATCGCCGACGGCGAGTTCCACGCCCTGATCGGGCCGAACGGCGCGGGCAAGACCACGCTCATCGCGCAACTCTCCGGGCTGCTGCTGCCCGACGCGGGCAGCATCCGGTTCGCCGGGCGCGACATCACCGACTGGCCGGCCGCCGCGCGCGCGCACGCGGGCCTGGCGCGCTCGTTCCAGCTCACCTCGGTGTTCAACGACTTTACCTGCCTCGACAACGTGGCCCTCGCCGTGCAGGCCCACGCCGGGCACAGCTTTCGCCTGTGGGCACCGGCGCGCGACGACCCGGCGCTGCGCGAACCGGCACGACGGGTGCTGGACGAGGTGGGCCTCGGCGAACGCGCCGACGTGCTCGCCGGCAACCTGGCGCACGGCGAGCAGCGCCAGCTCGAGATCGCCATGGCGCTCGCCACCTCGCCGCGCCTGCTGCTGCTCGACGAGCCGACCGCCGGCATGGGCGGCGCGGATTCCGAGCGCATGACCGCCTACCTGCAGTCCCTGCGAGGGCGTTGCAGCATGCTGCTCGTCGAGCACGACATGGACGCGGTGTTCGCGCTGGCCGATCGCATCACGGTACTGGTCTACGGGCGCGCCGTGGCAAGCGGCACCGCGCAGGAGATCCGCGCCAACGCCGAGGTCCGCCAGGCCTATCTCGGGGAGGACGACTGATGCTCGCGGTCGAGGGGCTCGAGGCGGCCTACGGTGCGAGCCAGGTGTTGTTCGGCCTGTCGCTCGAAGTGCGCGAAGGCGAGGTCGTCACGCTGCTCGGGCGCAACGGGATGGGCAAGACCACCACCGTCAAGACCGTGATGGGCATGCTGCCGGCGCGCGCCGGCTCGGTGACTTTCCGCGGCCGGGCCCTGCACGGCCTGCCGAGCTACAAGGTCGCCCAGGCCGGGCTCGGCCTGGTCCCGGAGGGCCGCCAGGTGTTCGCCAACCTCTCGGTGCTGGAGAACCTGGTGGCCACCGCCAACAATCGCCACCGCCGCGCCGAGCCGTGGCGACTCGAGGAGGTCTTCGCACTGTTCCCGGCGCTCGCCGCGCGGCGCGAGCACATGGGCAACCAGCTTTCCGGCGGCGAGCAGCAGATGCTCGCCATCGCCCGCGCGCTGATGACCAATCCCGAGCTGCTGATCCTGGACGAGGCGACCGAAGGGCTCGCGCCGCTGATCCGCATCGAGATCTGGCAGGTGCTGGAAACGCTCAAGCGGCGCGGCCAGTCGATACTGGTGATCGACAAGAACGTCGACGCCCTCACCCGCATCGCCGATCGCCACTACATCATGGAGAAAGGCGCCGTGGTCTGGAGCGGCGACTCGGCCACGCTCGCCGCCGACCCTGCGCTCAAGGAACGCTACCTCGGCGTCTGAGCGTCGAGCACACCGCACCGCGCAGGCCCGCATGCCGATCCGCTTCGACCGAGACTACGCCTTCGAATACGCCACCGTGCAGGACATGGCACCGGGCATCCGCCGCGTCGTGGCGCGCAACCCGAGCCCGTTCACCTTCCACGGCACCGGCACGTTCATCGTCGGCCGCGGCGAGGTCGCCGTCATCGACCCGGGCCCGGACCTCGAAGAGCACGTCGAGGCGCTGTTGCAGGGACTGGCGGGAGAACGGATCACCCACCTGGTGGTCACCCACACCCACCGCGATCACTCGCCGGCCTGCCGCGCCCTGCAGGCACGCACGGGGGCGCCGACCTACGGGTTCGGGCCGCACGGCAGCGGCCGGCTCGAGGCGGGCGCCGTCGTCGAGGAAGGCGGCGACCTCGACTTCGCCCCCGACGTACGCGTCGCCGGCGACGACGTCATCGAGGGTGCGGGCTGGAGCCTCGAGTGCGTGCACACGCCGGGGCACACGTCCAACCACATGTGCTACCAGTACCGCGAGCAGCGCGCGCTGTTCTGCGGCGATCACGTGATGGGCTGGAGCACCAGCGTCATCGCCCCGCCCGACGGCGACCTGCGCGCCTATCTCGCGAGCCTGGCGCTGCTGCTCGAACGCGAGGATCGCCGCTACTGGCCGACTCACGGCCCGGCCATCGCCGACCCGCGGGCTTTCGTGCGCGCCTACCTCGATCACCGCCACGAACGCATCGCGCAGGTGCTGGCGGAGCTCGGCGCGGGCTGCTCGACCATCGCCGAGATGCTGCCCGCGATGTACCGCGGCCTCGACCCACGCCTGCTGCCGGCCGCGGCTCGCTCGGTGCTCGCCACGCTGGTCTACCTGGTCGAGGAAGGGCGTGTGAGAGCACAGGGCTCACCGGCGCTCGACACGCGCTACGCGTTGGCGGGCGGAAGATAGCGCACGTAGACCGAGCGCGAGCGCTGGGCGAACACCGGTCGCGCCAGGGCTGCCGAGTCCGCTGCCTCCGCCACCCGTACCGCCTGCTCGAGCATGAACGCGGTCACCCGCGCCAGTCGCCGCTCGTGCACGGCGGCGAGCGCGATCCAGCCGAGGTCCGCCAGCTCGCCCTCCTCCTCGAGCAACCGCCCGCGCACGAACCGCTCGCGCGCAACGAAGAATC
>JBFJWO010000048.1:0-15456 GCA_041623575.1 Gammaproteobacteria bacterium | reverse complement strand
TTGGTGAGCGCGGCCTGCGCCATCGCCTGGGTCTGGAAAGGCCCCTGCTCCGCGGCCTCGCGGGTGGCGAAATACCAGTTGTCGTTGACGCTGAAGTAGCGCCCGCTGCGATACGGGACTATGCCCGTTTCCCCCCGCCGGTTCCTGCTCATGGCCGATTCCCTCCTGGCAAAGATCGAGAGTAGCACGCGTTCGGCCGCGTTGGCCCTGCTGTGGCTGTGCTGGAGTGCCCCGGCGCTGGCGCAGCCGCTGGCGGTCATCGAGCTCAGTCACCGCGACGCGAGCGAGCTGCTCGGTATTCTGCGCCCGTTGCTGGCCGAGGGCGAGGCCATGTCCGCGGCCGGCAACCGCCTGCTGCTGCGCGCCGGCCCGAGCAGCCTGGCGCAACTGCGCACGCTCGTCACGACCCTCGATCGCCCGCTGCGCAACCTGCTGATCGAGGTGCGCACGACCGGGCGCACCGTCAGCCCCCGCCAGCAGGCCGGGGGCTCGGCGAGCGTGGACAGCGAGGGGCGTGGCAGCGTCCGCCTGCAGGCGTCGCGGCACTCCACCCGGGCACGTACGGCCAACGGCTTCCAGGTACGCACCCTCGAAGGGCGCCCCGCGTTCATCGCCGTCGGCACGCAGGTGCGCGAGGCGCGGCGCGGATCGCACCGCCCCGGTTTTACGGCGGCGCCCGAACGCCGGGTGCAAAGCGGCGTCTACGTCACCGCCCGGGTCCGGGGCGAGCGCGTCGCGCTCGAGGTGGCGGTTGCCGGTGAGCGTTTCGAACAGGGCGTGAGCCGGCGCACCAGCCGAACGCAGGCCGGCACGCTCGATGCCCGCCTCGGGGAGTGGATCACGCTGGGCGCGGTGGATACACTCGGTGCCGGTGAGGCGGCCGACCCGCTCGGGCGCCAGATTCGAAGCGGCTCGCGCGGGCACACCACCGAGGTGCGGGTCAGCGTGATCGAGTGAGCGCGGCGGGTCCGCGCAACCGGGGAGCAGCCATTTTGGACGAGGGCGTGCTAGTGACCGTTTCGGCGCCGTCGGGCGCCGGCAAGACCTCTCTCGTCAACGGCGCCGTGCAGGCGCTGCCGAACGTCGAACTGTCGGTGTCTCACACCACCCGCGAGCAGCGTCGCGGCGAGCAGGACGGGCGTGACTATCACTTCGTGACGGCGGAGCAGTTCCGGCGTATGGTCGCCGCCGGCGAGTTCCTCGAGCATGCCGAGGTGTTCGGCAACCTCTACGGGACCGCCGTCGGCGAAGTGCGTGCCCGCCGCGAGGCCGGGCGCGACGTGATTCTCGAGATCGACTGGCAGGGGGCGCGCCAGGTGCGCAGCGCCTTCGCCGACGCGATCTCGGTGTTCGTGCTGCCGCCGTCGCGCGAGGCGCTGGAGAAGCGGCTGCACGGTCGCGGGCGCGAGTCCCCCGAGCAGGTCGCCGCGCGCATGGCCGGCGCGATCGCCGAGATGCGCCACTACGACGAGAGCGACTACCTGCTGGTCAACGACGACTTCGACACGGCACTGGCGGAACTGTGCGCGATCATCACCGCGCAGCGCCAGCGCCGCAGCTACCAGCAGGCGCGCCACGCGAGCCTGATCGCCGCCCTGCTGGCGTAGCGCAGGGCGATTCTATAGACTGCTACGAACTTGAAATTTCTGGAGAATTTGAGATGGCGCGAGTGACCGTCGAGGACTGCCTCGACAGAATACCCAACCGATTCGAACTGGTCCTGGCGGCGGCCAAGCGCGCGCGCCAGATCTACATCGGCTCCGAGCCCCAGGTGGCGGCGGAAAACGACAAGCCGACGGTGCTGGCGCTGCGCGAGATCGCCGAGGGCAAGTGCGGCGTGGAGATCCTGGAAGAAGTCCCGGAGTTGATTATCGAGGACGTCGAGGAGCAGCCGGAGATCGGCGACACGTTGTAAAGCACCGCCCGGTGCCGGCGCGCCAGCCGGCGCCGGCGACGGGCCGGCACGGCGTGGTGTCCACTTCCCGGAGCGCTCTTCCCCCAAGCGCCCCAAGACCATGGCCGAGCAAGCGACAACCGCCCCGCCCGAACCCGCCCTGGCGAGCGCCGAGACCGGCGAGCGCCGCTTCCTGATCAGCGATCTGTGCGAGGCGCTCGAGCAGCGCCTCGAGCCGGCCCAGGTACGCGACGTCTACCGCGCCTACCTGCTGGCCGCGGAGGCGCACTCGGGCCAGTCGCGGCTCAGCGGCGAGCCCTACATCTTTCACCCGCTGGCCGTGGCCGGCACCATCGCCGACCTCAACATGGATCGCGACAGCATCATCGCGGCGATCCTGCACGACGTGATCGAGGACACGGCGATCACCAAGGCGGACATCGCCGCGCAGTTCGGCGACGAGGTGGCGCAACTCGTCGACGGGGTGAGCAAGCTCACCAATCTCAAGTTCAAGTCGCGTCGCGAGGCCCAGGCGGCCAACTTCCGCAAGATGTTCCTGGCCATGGTGGACGACATCCGCGTGGTCCTGATCAAGCTGGCCGACCGCCAGCACAACATGCGCACCCTCGATGCCATGCCGGCGGACAAGCGCCGGCGCATCGCCCGCGAGACGCTCGAGATCTACGCGCCCATTGCCAACCGGCTCGGCATTCACACCCTCAAGCAGGACCTCGAGAACCTCGGGTTCCGGGCCCTGTACCCGATGCGCTACCGGGTGCTGGAGAGCGCGGTCAGGCGGGTGCGCGGCAATCGCAAGGAGTTGCTGCAGAAGGTCGCCGCGCTGATCGAAACGCGCCTGCGCGACGAGAACTTCGTCAACGTCGCGGTGAACGGGCGCGAGAAGCCGCTCTACAGCATCTTCCAGAAGATGCGCACCAAGCGGCTGTCCTTCCACGAGGTGCTGGACAAGTTCGCGATCCGCATCATCGTCGACTCCTTCGACGACTGTTACCGGGCGCTGGGGGTGCTGCACAACCTGTTCAAACCGGTGCCGGGCCGCTTCAAGGACTACATCGCCATCCCCAAGGGCAACGGCTACCAGTCGCTGCACACCAGCCTGATCGGGATCGACGGGGTGCTGGTGGAGGCCCAGATCCGCACCCGCGAGATGAACATGTTCGCCGAGTCGGGGGTCGCCGCCCATTGGCTCTACAAAAGCGGCCAGGATGCCGACACCGCGCAGTTGCGCGCGCGCGAGTGGCTGCGCAACCTGCTGGAGATGCAGCAGACCACCGGCAGCTCGATCGAGTTCCTGGAAAACGTCAAGGTCGACCTGTTTCCGCACGAGATCTACGTGTTCTCGCCGCGCGGCGACATCTACCCGTTGCCCCAGGACGCGACCGCCGTCGATTTCGCCTACGCCATCCACTCCGACATCGGCCACACCTGCGTGGCGGCGCGTATCAACGGGCGTCTCGCGCCGCTCAGCTCACGCCTGGAGACGGGCCAGACGGTGGAGATACTCACCGCGCTCGGCTCGCGCCCGAGCCCGCTGTGGCTCAACTTCGTGGTCACCGCCAAGGCGCGCAGCGCCATTCGCCATTTCCTCAAGAACATGCAGGACGAGGAAGCGATCGAGTTCGGTCGCCGGCTGCTCGACCGCGCCCTGATCAAGTTCGCCGCCTCGCTCGAGGCGGTCAGCAAGGGCTCGCTGGACGCGGTGCTGAAGGAGTTCGGCTACGAGCACGCCGCGAGCCTGTACCGCGACATCGGGCTCGGCAACCAGGTGCCCTCGCTGGTCGCCAAGCGACTGCTGCCCGAGTGGCGCCAGGCGCGCACCGATTCGCGCTCCCCGCGCGAGCGCCAGCGACCGCTCGCCATCAAGGGCACGGAAGGGATGGTGGTCAGTTTCGCCCGCTGCTGCCACCCGATCCCCGGCGACGGTATCCAGGCGTTCCTCAGCGCCGGGCGCGGGCTGGTCATTCATCGCACCATCTGCCCCAACGTGCAGGATCACCGCCGCGGGCAGGACAAGTGGGTGCAGGTGCAATGGGACTCCGGCGTCAGCGGCGACTACACCGTGCTCATCGCCGCCGAACTGGTCGACCGGCGCGGCGCGCTGGCCAAGGTCGCGGCGATCATCGCCGAGCACGACGCGAACATCGAGAACATGGACTTCAAGAACCGCGACGGGCTGGTCACACACATCACGTTCACCCTCAGCGTGCACGACCGCCAGCATCTGGCGAATATAATACGCAGCCTGCGCAACCGCTCCGTGGTCATCCGGGTGCGCCGCGCCTAGCAGGCCGGCGCCGGCGATGTCCCGGTGGCCTGCGAGCAGGCGACCACGGTGCCGGCGCGACGCCAATCCAGCAACGAGAGCAACCGAATGCCCAAGACCATCATCCACACCGATGCCGCTCCGCAGGCCATCGGCACCTATTCGCAGGCCGTGCGCACCGGCGACACCGTGTACCTCTCCGGCCAGATTCCGCTGGTACCCGCCACCATGGAGCTCGTGGAGGGGGACATGCGGGCGCAGGTCGAGCGCGTGTTCGCAAACCTCCAGGCGGTTGCCGAAGCGGCCGGGGGCACGCTGGCCGACGCGGTGAAGCTCAACGTCTACCTGGTGGACCTCGCCAATTTCCCGCTGGTCAACGAGGTGATGGCCGACTATTTCGCCGAACCCTACCCGGCCCGTGCGGCCATCGGCGTGGCCGCGCTGCCCAAGGGCGCCGCGGTGGAGATGGATGCCGTCCTCGCCCTCGACTGAGCGACCGCCGCAGGGCGGGCCACGCCCGGCGGACGCCCGTGCCCTGCCGGTAACCACGCTGCACGGCGTGGGCCCGAAGCTCGCCGAGCGCCTGGCGCGACTCGGCATCGCGCGCGTCCTCGACCTGCTGCTGCACCTGCCGCTGCGCTACCAGGACCGCAGCCGGGTCACCCCGATCGGCGCCGCGCGCCCGGGCGCGGAGGTCGTCATCGAGGGCGCGGTGGAGCACACCGCCGTGGTCCGGCGGCGGCGGCCGATGCTGGTCAGCCGGGTGGCCGACGGCAGCGGCAGCGTGAGCCTGCGGTTTTTCAACTTCAGCGCCGGGCAGCGCGAAGCCCTGCGGCGCGGCCGGCGCGTGCGCTGTTTCGGCGAGCTGCGGGCGGCGCCGGGTGGCGCGGAGCTGGTCCACCCCGAGACCCTGTTCGACCCGCCGGAGTCGCCCGCCGCCGGGGTGGCGCTCACGCCTGTCTATCCGACCACCGAGGGCCTGCACCAGCTGGCGTTGCGACGGCTCGTCGAAACGGCGCTCGAAGGGCTGCGCGAGGGCCGGGTGCAGCTGCCCGAACTGCTGCCACGGGCGGTGCGCGAGCGCCAGCGTCTCGAGGAGATCGCGCCGGCCGTGATCGAGTTGCACAACCCGCCGGCGGGCGAGGACGGTGGCGAGCGGGCCGTGCAGCGGGCCCGCCGGCGGCTGGCGTTCGAGGAGTTGCTGGCGCACAACCTGAGCCTCGGCGCCCTGCGTGAACGGGCGCGGGAGAGCGGCTCCCCGCCGCTTGCCGGGACCGGCGACCTGCGCGAGCGCTTCCTGGGCGGTCTTGGTTTCGATCTCACGGGCGCGCAGGCGCGGGTCGCCGCGGAGATCGACGCCGATCTCGCCGGCGAGACGCCGATGTTGCGCCTGGTCCAGGGGGACGTGGGCTCGGGCAAGACCGTGGTCGCGGCGCTGGCGGTGCTGCGTGCCCTCGAATCCGGCTACCAGGCGGCGGTCATGGCGCCCACCGAGCTGCTGGCCGAGCAGCACCTTGCCAACTTCGTGCGCTGGTTCGAGCCGCTCGGGATCGAGGTCGCGCGGGTGTCGGGGAAGCTGCCCGCGGCCGCGCGGCGCCACGTTGCCGAGGCGCTGCACGAGGGCCGCGCGGGGGTCGCGGTGGGCACGCACGCGCTGTTCCAGGCGAGCGTGGAGTTCCACCGCCTGGGGCTGATCGTGATCGACGAGCAGCATCGCTTCGGCGTGCATCAGCGCCTGGCGCTGCGTGAGAAGGGCGCCGCCGGCGGCTGGCAGCCGCACCAGCTGATCATGACGGCCACCCCGATCCCGCGCACCCTGGCGATGACCGCCTACGCCGACCTCGACTGCTCGGTGATCGACGAGCTGCCGCCGGGGCGCACGCCGGTCCAGACCGCCGTGCTGGCCGAATCGCGCCGCGACGAGGTGGTGCGGCGCATTCGCGCCGCCTGCGCCGCCGGTCGCCAGGCCTACTGGGTCTGCCCGCTGGTCGAGGAATCCGAGGCCCTGCAGATCCAGGCGGCGGAACAGACCGAGGCCATGCTCGCCGAAACGCTCGCCGGGTTACGCGTCGGCCTGGTGCACGGTCGCATGAAGAGCGTCGCCAAGGACCGGGTCATGGCCGAGTTCCAGCGCGGGCGCATCGACGTGCTGGTGGCGACCACCGTCATCGAGGTCGGGGTCGACGTGCCCAACGCCTCGCTGATGATCATCGAGAACGCCGAGCGCCTGGGGCTCGCGCAGTTGCACCAGCTGCGCGGCCGGGTCGGGCGCGGCACGGCGGAGAGTTCCTGCCTGCTGCTCTACAAGCCGCCGCTCGGCGCCGCTGCCCGGACCCGGCTGCAGACCCTGCGCGAATCGAACGACGGCTTCCTGATCGCCGAGAAGGACCTCGAGATGCGCGGCCCGGGCGAGGTCCTGGGCGTTCGCCAGGCCGGACAGATGGCGTTCCGCGTCGCGGACCTGCAGCGCGACGCCGGGCTGATAGGGCCGGTACGCGAGGCCGCCGACCTCCTGCGCCACCACCACCCCGAAGCGGTCGAGGCGCTGATCGAGCGCTGGATCGCCGGGCGGGCCGACTACGCCAACGCCTGAGGGGCAGTCAGCGCCGCGCGGCCGCGAAGGTCCAGGCCTGGCGCACGGCGCCCAGCACGAGGCCGGCGATCGCCCCGTACAGGTGCGCATCCACGACCACGTCGCCGCCGACCGTCTCGGCGGTCCCGGGCAGCGAGCCGACGGCCTGCTCCCAGGCGAGCTTGGCCACGGCACCGGCCAGCAACAGGGCGCCGAATATGCGGGCCCGGCGCAGCTCGGCCAGGGCGCCGTAGGTGAACATCCCGTGCAGGGTTCCCGACAGGCCCACGTACCAGCGGATCTCCGGGTTGAGGTGAAAGACGGCGATGGCCACGCCGAACGAGGTCAGCACGATCACGCCGGCCCACTCCCAGGCGCGCACCATGGGGGCGAACAGGGCGAACACCAGCGCGGCGCCGGCCATGTTCAGCAGCATGTGGTTCCAGCCGAGATGGATGAAATTGGCGCTCAGCATGCGCCACCAGGCCCCGGCGGCGACCAGGTCGCGGTCGTAGCGCAGCGCGAGCTCCGCGTCGAGCAGCTGCAGCGCCAGGCAACCGGCCAGCAGGGCGGCCGGAAAGGCGTAGGCGCCGAGGCGCCTGACGGTCGAGGTGGGGGGCGTCACGTGCTCGCAATCGCTTGGCCCGGCGGGCGAGCCGCGGACTATAAGCCCAATGCGCCCGTATTGTCTCGCAGGCCAGGTTAAAGAGTCGGGGTCGGTGTCCGCTACTAATAGCGAACACCTAGGCCTTGCGAGCGGCGCGACCTGCCACATGTCCATCAAGACCAAGCTCATCGTCAGCGTGACGGTCCTGGCTACCCTGCCGGTGCTGATCGCCAGCGTGGCCGGCGGCTGGATCGCGGGCAACACCGCGCGCGAGCTCCTGAACGAGCAGACGCGCAAGCAGCTGGTGGGGGTGCGCGACAGCAAGCGCATGCAGGTCGAGGCGTATTTCGATCGCATCCGCGCCCAGATCCATACCTTCGCCGAGGACCGCATGGTGGTCGACGCGGTGCGCCAGCTGCGCAAGGCGTTCGACGAGCACGGCTACCAGATGGGCTTCGAAGCCAGCGATATCGCCGCCATGCACAAACGCCTGGGCGAGTGGTACCGGGCGGAGTTCGCGCCGCAGTTCGCCCGCCGCAACCCCGATTCCTCGCTGGACGTCACGGCGCTGCTCGACAAGCTCGACGACGAAGCGATCGCCGTGCAGTACGCCTACATCGCCGAGAACGCCTACCCCCAGGGCGAGAAGCAGAGCCTCGACATGAGCGACTTCGGCATCACCTACGACATCGTGCACTCGGTGTACCACCCGGTGATCCGTTCCTACCTGCGCAGCTTCGGCTACTCGGACATCTACCTCGTGCATCCCGAGACCGGGCAGGTGATCTACTCGGTGAACAAGGAACCGGACTACGGCACCTCGCTGATCAACGGCGCCTTCGCCGGCAGCAACCTCGGGGAGGTGTTCCGCCGGGCCCAGGAAGGCGGCGCCGGCTCGGCGGTGATCAGCGAATTCCGCCCCTACGTGCCGGCCCACGGCGCGCCCGTGGCCTTTACCGCGGCACCGATCTTCGAGGGCGCCCAGCGGGTCGGCGTGCTGGTGTTTCGAATCCCGCTCGAGGAACTGAACGCCATCATGACGAGCAACGGCGAGTGGCGGGGCAGCGGACAGGGCGAGAGCGGGGAGACCTACCTGGTCGGTGCCGATTCGCTGCTGCGCACCGCGAGCCGTTTTCTGATCGAGGACGACGCCGGGGGCGGCGTCGGCCTGCAGGCGGTGGATACCCGTGGCGCGCGTGACGCGCTGGCCGGCGAGAGCGGTTTCGGCGTTTTTCCCGGCTACCGCGGCACGCCGGTGTTGTCGGCCTACGCGCCGTTGCGTATCGAGGGCCTCGACTGGGCCATCCTGAGCGAAATCAGCGCCAGCGAAGCCTGGGGGGCGGAGCAGGCGCTGATCGGCGGGCTGCGCCGCACCAACGCCCTGGCCGGGGCCGCCATGATCCTGGTGGCGGCACTGGGCGCGTGGCTGCTCGCCGGCAACCTGAGCCGGCCGATCCTGCGACTGCACCGCGAGATCGCCGGGATAGCCCGCGACACCGACCTGACCCGCGAGATACGCCTTGCCAACCGCGACGAGACGGGTGCCATGGCCGCGTCGCTGAACGAAATGTTCACCAAGTTCCGCGCCACCGTGCTCAGCATCGTGACGGCCAGCGATTCGTTGAGCCGCGCCGCCGAGGACGCCGCCTCGACCATCGAGCTGACCCACGAGGGCGTGCAGCGCCAGCAGGCGGAAACCAGCCAGGTCGCGAACGCCATGGAGCAGATGTCGGCCACCGTGAGCGACGTCGCCGGCAACGCCAACAGCGCCGCGGATGCTGCGCGCCGCGCGCGGGAGGATGCCCGCTCCGGCCGCCACCTGGTGGACGCCACCATGAGCGGCATCACCGACCTGGCCGCCGGCGTGGAGCAGGCGGCCACCGTGATCAACGAACTCGACACCCACAGCGAGCGTATCGGCGCGGTGCTCGACGTGATCGGCGAGATCGCCGAGCAGACCAACCTGCTGGCCTTGAACGCCGCCATCGAGGCGGCCCGCGCGGGCGAGCAGGGCAGGGGTTTCGCGGTGGTCGCCGACGAGGTGCGCACACTGGCCAATCGCACCCAGCTCTCGACCCAGGAAATCCAGACCATGATCGAGCAGTTCCAGGCCGGGACGCGCAACGCGGTGGGCGCGATGCAGGAGAGCCGGGAGCGCGCCCGCACCAACGTCGAGCAGGCCGCCGAGGCCTCGCGCTCGCTCGAGGCGATCGCCAAGGCGGTGGCCGAGATCACCGAGATGAACGACACCATCGCGGTCGCCGCGCAGGAGCAGGCGGTCGTCACCCAGGAAGTGTCCGCCAGCATGCAGGCGATCGCCCACGTCGCCGAGGAATCGACCGAGCGTGCGCACGGCACGGCGCAGGCGACCCACCGCCTGCACGATCTGGCCGACCAGCTGTCGGCGCTGGTAAAGCAATTCAGGACCTGAGCCGCCCCGCCCGCCGTTACCGTCTGGTAATTTCGGCCCGCGGGCGGCGTGCTATCCTGCGTGTTTGCAGCCAATGAGCGTTGTTCGGGGGTTGGGATGATGACGGCGGGGCGGATGCGGGGGTTCACCCTGATCGAGATCATGGTCGTCGTGGCGATCCTGGCGATTCTCGCCGCCGCAGTCATCCCGCGCATCATGGACGAGCCCGACAAGGCGCGCGTGGTCAAGGCCAAGAACGACATCCGTGCGCTGGAGGCGGCGCTCAACCTCTACCGGCTCGACAACTACAACTACCCGACCACCGACCAGGGGCTGGAAGCGCTGGTGAGTCCGCCGAGCGGCTCGCCCGAGGCGCCCAACTGGAAGCAGGGCGGGTACATCAACAAGCTGCCCAAAGACCCCTGGGGCAACGAGTACCAGTACCTCAGTCCCGGGGAGAACGGCGAGATCGACATCTACACGCTGGGTGCCGATCGCCAGAGCGGTGGTGAGTCCTATGCCGCCGACATCGGCAACTGGAACATCGACTGAGCGCCCGCCACTCGCGTGAGTGGCCCTGACGCCAGTCCCGGTTCGCGCCTCGCGCGCGGGTTCACGCTCGTCGAGATCCTGGTGGTCGTGCTGATCACCGGGCTGCTGTTCAGCGTGGTGCTGCTGTCCATCAACCCCAACACGCGCGAGAAACGCCTGGAGAAAGAGGCGGCACGCGTGTGGCGGTTGCTGAGCCTGGTGAGCGAGGAGTCGGTGCTGCATTCGCGCGAGTACGGCCTGCGCGTGGCGGAGACGGGCTACCGTTTCTACGGCCTGCAGGGCGAGGATTGGGTGCCGGTGACCGACGACAAGCGTCTGCGCGAGCGTACGCTGCCGGACTTCGTGCGCCCCGAGGTCTATATCGACGGCCTGCGCATCGTGCTCGACGAGACGCCGACGGCGAGCAAGCCGCAGGTCATGATGTTGTCCAGCGGCGAGTTGATCCCGGATTTCGCGCTGCTGCTGCGCGACCGCGAGAGCGATCGAACCTACCGCATCGGCCCTACCGAGGACACCGACATCGCGATGCGCCTGGAGCGCGAGTGAACGGGGCGCGCGACTTCGCCACTGTCGAAGCGCGTAAGGCGCCGGTGACCCGTTCGCGCGGCTTCACGCTGATCGAGGTGATGGTGGCGCTCGCGGTGCTGGCGATCGGCTTGCTCGCGCTGGTGCGCGGTGCGACCGACTATGCCGGCAACGCTGCGGACCTGCGCACGCGGGCCCTGGCGCGCTGGGTGGCGGAGAACCAGATGACCGAGGCGCTGGTCGCCGCCAAGTGGCCCGATACCGGCAAGCGCAGTGGCAAGGAGAAGATGGCCGGGCACGAGTGGGAGTGGGAGATCGAGGTGGTCAAGACCCCGCAGCCCGACGTGCGCCGTGCGACGGTGCGCGTGAGCCGCGAGCGTGGTGCCCCCGCGTTGGTGCGCCTCGAGGGCTTCCTCGGCAACCCGCGCATCCGGGGCGGCGAATGAACGGCCAGCGCGGATTCACGCTAGTCGAGTTGCTGGTCGCGAGCGCGATCCTGGTGGTGCTGGGCGTGGCCGGTTACGTGGGCCTCGATATCGTCCTCGGCAGCGCGGAGCGTGTCGAGGCCGAAGGCCGGCGCCTCAATGCCCTGCAACGCTGTTTCACGCAACTCGCCATGGACCTCGAGCAGGTCGTCGGGCGCCCGGTGCGCGACGATTTCGGCGAACCGCGCGCGGCGTTGCTGCTCGACAGCGGCGTCAACGCACTGGAATTCACGCGCGGCGGCCTGCCCAACCCCGCGGGCTGGGCGCGCAGCAGCCTGCAGCGGGTCGCCTACTCGCACGAAGAGGGCAAGCTGTGGCGCCAGTACTGGACGGAACTCGACCGTCTGCAGGGCTCGGGCGTGGTGCGACGTATCCTGCTCGATGCGGTGTCCGGCGTGGAATACCGCTTTCTCGACGAGGCCCGCGAGTGGCATGATCAGTGGCCACCCCTACGCGGCGGCGCCGAGGGGAGCGGCCAGGTGCCGGTCGCGGTCGAGATCAAGCTCGAGCTGGAGGACTGGGGTGAGCTGCGGCGGGTCTATGCGCTGCCGGGATAGCCAGGCCGGTGCCGCGCTGGTCACGGTGATGATGATCGTCGCGCTGGCGAGCGTGGCGGTCGTGGACATCGTCGCGCAGCAGCAACTGGACATACGCCGCACGCGCAGCCGAGAGGCGCTCGCGCAGGCTCGCTACGTGGCGCTCGGCGCCGAACGCTGGGCGGCCTCGGTCCTCTACCAGGACCGCAAGGACACCGAGGTCGACAGCCTCGACGAGCCCTGGGCCACGGTCCTGCCGCCGCTGCCGATCGAGGGCGGGCAGGTCGCCGGCCTGCTGGAGGACCTGCAGGGGCGTTTCAACCTGAACAACCTGCTGACCAACGACGGCAAGGTGAGCGCGCTCGACGTGGAGCGCTTCCAGCGCCTGCTGCTGGCGCTGGAGCTGGAGACCGACCTGGCACTGGCTGTGCAAGACTGGATCGATGCGGATTTCGACACCACTTCCCCCGGCGGCGCCGAGGACGATTACTACTCCACCCTGGAGCGCCCGTACCGCGCCGCCAACCGGCCGTTTGCGAGCGTCAGCGAGCTGCGCCTCGTGAGGGGCGTGGACGCCGACGTGTACGCGGTGCTGGCGCCGCACGTCAGCGCCCTGCCGGAGCGCACGGCGATCAACGTCAATACCGCCACCGAAATCGTGCTGCGCTCGCTCGGCGAGCACATCGACGAGTTCAGCGCCGCGCAGCTCGCCGCGCTGCGCGAGGAGGAGCCGTTCGAGAACGTGCAGGCGTTCACCGGCAACGCGTTGCACGGTGACAAGGAAGTGCCGGAAGCCGGCCTTTCGGTCAGCTCGGGTTACTTCCGCGCCAGCGGCGAGGTCGACTTCGGCCCGGTGCACCTGCGCATGCTGAGCTTCCTCAAGCGCGGCGCCAACGGTGCCATCACGGTGTACCGGCGCGCGCGGGGCGCCGACTGATGGCCGCGCGGTTGCTGCTGCGGGTCGTGGGCCCGCCCGAGGACGACCGGGTCGAGTGGATCGGCGTCAACGCGCGGGGCGAACCGCAGGGCGAGGTGCAGCGCGGCACTTTCGCCGAGGCCGGCATGGCGGCACACGGGCGCCCGGTGACCGTGGCGGCCTGCGGTGCCGACGCGATGCTGACCGGGGCGCGCGTGCCCGGTCGCAACCGCTCCCGCGCCCAGGCGGCGATCCCGTTCGCGCTCGAGGAAGGCCTGGTCGAGGACGTCGGAGCGTACCATTTCGTCAGCGGCCGCGCGGACCGTGACTCCTGCTACCCGGTGGTGGTCGTGCCCCGAGCGTACATGGACGGGCTGCTGGAACGCCTGCGCGAGGTGGGTATACAGCCGGTGCGCGTGGTCAGCGAAGCGGAACTGCTCAGCGCCGACGGCGGCTGGACCGTGCTCGCCGACGGGCCGCGCTGCGTGGTGCGCCTCGGCCCGGCCCGCGGCTACAGCACCGAGGCCGACGCGCTGCAGCTGTTGCTCGAGGCCGCGCTCAGCGAGCGGGGCGTGGACGAGGAAGCACCGGTGCTGACCGTGTTCGGCGACTCCGCGGCGCTGGCCGACGAGCTCGGCTCGCTCAGCGGCGTGGAGCTGCGGCGAGAGGCGGCCGAGTCGCCCATGCACGTGCTGGCGCGCGGCCTGGCGGGGGCCGACCTGAACCTGTTGCAGGCCGACTACGGGCGCGGCACGCAGTTCCGGAAGATCCTGCGCCAGTATCGTCCCAGTGCGGTGCTGGCGATGCTGCTGGTGGCGCTGCTCAGCGTCGCCGGCGTGCTGGAGCACCGCCGCCTGGTGGCGGAGAACGCGCGCCTGCAGGGCGAGATCGAAGCCGTTTTTCGCACAGCGTTTCCCGACGTGCGGCGCATCGTCAACCCGCGCGCGCAGATGCAGCCAAGGCTGCGCGCCCTGCGCGATCAGCAGCGCGGCGGGGGCGGGTTCCTCGAGCTGCTGGCGGCGACCGCGGCGCCGCTCGCCGCCAATCCCAAGCTGCTGGTCAACTCGCTGGTCTACCGGCGCGGCCGCCTCGACCTCGACGTCGAAGCCACGCAGTTGCAGAGCCTGGACGCGCTGCAGGTCGCGATCGCGCGCGGCAGCGGCATCAGCGCCAGCGTCGAGTCCGCGAAATCCGAACAGGAGCGCGTGCGCGGGCGGGTGCGGGTGGCGCAGGCGGGCGGCTCGTGAACGCCTGGCTGCAGGGCCTCAACCCCCGCGAGCGCGCGCTGGTGCTGGGCGCGATGGTGGTCGTCGGGCTGATCGGCGCCTACGTGTTCGTCGCCGAGCCCCTGTGGGCGCGGCTCGTCGAGCAGCGCGAGCGCCTGGAGAGTCAGCGAGCGCTGCTCGCCTGGATGCAGGACTCGGCGGCCGAGGTGCAGCGCCTGCGCCCGAGCGCGACGGCCGCCGAGACCTCGACCAAGGCGCCGTACCTGGTGCTCGACGAGGCGGTGCGCCGCACCGGGCTGCCGGCCCCCGCACGCCTCGAGCCGCGCGGGCGCGACGGCACCCTGGCGCAGTTCGAGAACGTCCCGTTCAACCGGCTGATTGCCATGCTGGCCGACGTCGAGCGGCGCGGCAACCTGACGGTGACCGAAGTCAGCGTCACTCGCCGCGACGGCGGCGCGGTCAACGCCAGCGTTTCGCTGTCGCGCGCGCCCTGATGCGATTGCGCTCGTTGATCCTGCTCGGCATGCTCGCCTACGCGGTGGCGCTGGTGTTCACCTTCCCCGCCGTGCACCTGCTGCGCTGGGTGGACCCCGCGCCGGCCAAGCTGTTCGGCGTCGAGGGCACCGTGTGGCGCGGCGGCGCCCAGCAGGTCGAAGTCAACGGCATCGCCGTCGAGCAGGTACGCTGGCGGTTCCAGCCCGCTTCGCTGGCGCGGGGCGAGCTGGCGGTGGCGCTCGATGGGCGCTATGCGGGCGGGCCGCTCAGCGGGCGGGTAGCGCTCGACTGGCGCCGCGCGGTGCACCTGCGCGAGGTGGACTACCGCCTCGACGCGCGGCGCCTGGTGGACTTCATGCCGTTGCCCATCGCCGAGTTCAGCGGCGAGATCAGCACCCGGGTCGACAAGCTGACGCTGCAGGGCGGGACGCTCGGGGAGGTCACCGGCAAGCTGCGCTGGCCGGGCGCTACCCTGACCTCGCCGCTGGAGACCGTGCTCGGCGACTATCGCGTGGACCTCGACACCACCGAGCGCGGCTACCGCGCCGTGCTCGAGGGCAGCGGCGGCTCGCTGGGCGCCAACGGCGAGGTGCGGGTCCAGGGCGACGGGCGTTACGACGCGCAGATCACCTTCCGCCCGGCACGCGACGCGCCGCGCGAACTGGTCCAGCAACTGGGCTTCGTCACCCGCCGCCAGGGCAACGGCAGCTACCTGCTGCGCCGCAGCGGCAGCCTGCGCGAATTCTGGTAGGCGCGGCTCAGCCGCCGGCGGGGATCGGCGACAGCTCGTCGAAATCCCCGAGGCTTTGCGAAGGCGCCACCCGTCAGCGGCTCGCGCCGGCTGTCCGGCACGCGGCCCCCGCGCAGGTGGCGGATGCCGAACCGCTGCGCGGCGCGCAATACCGGGTCGTTGTTGTCGACCAACAGGGTGCGCTGCGGGTCGAAAGCGCGGTC
>JBFJWO010000047.1:0-15466 GCA_041623575.1 Gammaproteobacteria bacterium | reverse complement strand
GTGGACCTGGAGCGGAGGGCTGCTGATCGTGGCGAGCACGACGTACATTGCCGTGCGCGAAGCGCAACTGGGACGCCGCCCGGCGCGCCCGAGCCCCGACGCCTGACGACGGCGGTGACGGAGCGCGGCGACGATGTGGCTGCGCCGCCGGCGATCCGCCCGGCCGTTGCGGGCGATGCGGACGCCATCGCCGCGCTGGTCGCGGCCGCCTACGGGCACTACGTCGCCCGAATCGGCAAGCCGCCGGGGCCGATGCTCGACGACTACCGGCGGGTCGTACGCGATCACCGTGTGCAGGTGGCTGTCGAGGGCCAAAGGATCGTCGGCGTCGTGATGCTGGTCGAGACGCGGGACGGCATCCTGCTGGACAACGTCGCGGTGTGCCCGCGCCGCCAGGGCCGGGGAATCGGCGCGGCGCTGATCGCCGCCGGCGAGGCGATCGCGCGCGCTGCCGGCTACCGCAACCTCGATCTGTACACGCACGAATCGATGGTGGAGAACATCGCGCGCTACGCGCGCCGCGGTTACCGGGAAGTCGCTCGCCGCGAGGAGCAGGGTTACCGGCGGGTCTACATGCGCAAGCCGCTGAGCGGCAGCTGGAACGCAACCGGCCGGTAGCGCCGTCTACCCGGGCTCGACGAAGCGCATGCGCCGACCGCCGCCGCCCGGCACCAGCGCGCCCCGGCGCACCGTCGCCGCCGCGACGAGCAAGGTCTCGCCCGTGCGTTGCTGCCCGTAGCTGTCGGAGAACAGGAAGCGGCCCTGCAACTGCTCGAACACCGCGACGTCGGCGACCGTACCGACCCGCAACGTGCCGAGATCCCCGGCGCGGCCGAGGACCCCGGCGGGCCGGGTGCTCGCCATCGCCACCACCCGCTCGATCGGAACGCCGAGCATCAGGAACTTGCTCATGGTCGTCGGCAGGTCGTACACGGGGCCGTGCAGGTTCAGCGTGTGCAGGTCGGTGCTCAGCGTGGTCGGCTCGAAGCCCTGCTCGAGGGCGGCGTCGGCGACCTGCCAGTTGAAGCTGCCCGCGCCGTGGCCGACGTCGAACACCACGCCGCGTTCGCGCGCCGCGCGGACGTCGTCGTAGACGCGCTCGCGGTCGTCGGTGACACGGGTGGACCCGGCCTTGAAGCAGTGCGTGAGCACGTCGCCCGGCGCGAGCTCGTTCACCAGTTCGGGAATCGACATCGGGCACTCGCCGATGTGGACCATGAGCCAGGTGTTGGATTCGCGCGCCGCGTGCACGGCATCGTGCAGGCTGTCCCAGCCCTGCTTGCCCTTGCCGATGATGTGCGCGCCGGCGCGGATCTTCACCCCCACCGCGACGCGGGGGTGGCGGGCGATGGTCGCGACCACCCCGGCCGGGTCCGCGTAGCGCCGGTCCATGAGCTCGCCGAGTTCGGCGGCGACCAGCCCGATGCGCGACAGGTTGACGAGGCCGAGCACCTCGGTCTCGACGCTGTCGATCACGCTGCGGCGGAAGCCGTCGAAATTGTTGCAGCCCGCGGAGCCCGCATCGAGCATCGTCGTCACGCCGCCGGCCGGGCACACGGGGTCTGCGTGAATGCCGAGCGGGCAATGCGGGTAGACGTGCACGTGCAGGTCGACCAGGCCCGGCGTGACCAGGCAGTCACGCGCGTCGACGACGTGCGTCGACTCGGCGGCCGTGCCCGGCTCGAGCAACGCGCTGATGGTGCCGTCGGCGATCGCGACGTCCCTGGGCGCGTGCAGGTCCTGCGAGGGATCGACGACCGTGCCGCCGCGGATGAGGATGTCGTGCGCCATGGTGTCGACTCCGTGCAGTGGGTGGGCACGCTCGTAATACTGCCCGTTTCGCCGCCGCGGCGCGAGGGGCCGGCGGCTTCGGCCGATGCGGCGCCTACGCAAGCCGTCGTCGATATGACACACTGGCCGCCCGTCGCGCGCGAGCCTCGAAGGCGAGACAGGATCGGCAGCCAACACACCGGGACGCATGCATGACCCAGATCACTTCCACCGTCGACTTCGAGCGCGACGGCAAACAGGTCGGCTGGCTGCGAGTCCCGCACTCGGTGACCCGCAGCGCTTATGGCACGGTGCCGGTACCGATCGCCGTGGTGGGCAACGGCGAAGGGCCGCGGATCCTGCTGACGGCCGGCAACCACGGCGACGAGTACGAAGGGCAGGTGGTGTTGACGCGCCTGGTGCAGCGCCTCGAAGCCGACGCGGTGCGCGGGCGCATCATCGTGTTGCCAGCGTTGAACCTGCCGGCCGCGCAGGCCGGCGCCCGGGTCAGCCCCCTCGACGGCGGCAACCTGAACCGCGTCTTCCCCGGCGATCCGCACGGCGGGCCGACCTGGAAGATCGCCGACTACGTCGAGCATCGCCTGCTGCCGATGGTCGACGTCGTCGCCGATTTTCACTCGGGCGGCGGCAGCCTGAACTACCGCCCGCACGCGAGCGCGCATTTCTCGCCGGACGCTTCTCGCGCGCACAAGGAACGCAATCTCGCCGCGGTCAAGGCGCTCGGCGTACCCCACGTCATGGTCTTCGAGCGCTCGCCGCAACCGGGCGGCCTGCCCGGCGCGGCGATGCGCCAGGGCGTGCTCTCGCTCGGCGGCGAATACGGTGGCATGGGCGCGCTGACTCGCGAAACCGTGGCGCTGGTCGAACGGGCCGTCGAACGGCTGCTCGCCTTCTTCGGCGCGACCGGCGAGCTGCCCGCCGACCCGGGCGACCCGCGCGTGCTGCACGTCTTCGGCCCGAGCGCCTACGTCTACGCCCCCGACGCGGGCGTCTTCGAAGCGCGCGCCGAGCTCGGCGAGCGCGTCAGCGCCGGTGACCTGTGCGGTCACCTGTGGTTCCCGGAAACGCCGGCCCGCCCGCCGCTCGCCGTGCTGTTCGAAGGCAGCGGGGAGGTCGTGTGCCGACGCCACCCGGCGCGTGTCGAACGCGGGGACTGCGTTGCGCACCTGGCGGCGGAGATCGCTGACACGGCGTGAAAGGCGCGACCTGAACGGCGCAGGTCGTGGCCGGCGAACGCGCCTGGTGGTGTACCGCTCGCCGGGGTTCGCTTTGTCCGAACGGCGACCGGATCGTCTCGACGCCGCCCGTGCCGAGACCGCGCAGGTGGTTGCGCCGCGCGGGCCGGCAAGCAATGAAAACAGCGAGTTAGGCCCGTTTTCGCGATCCGGGTTTGCGGCGCTTCGCAAAGCGGCCGGGTGCCGCGATCATCGTTCTTCACGTTCGACGAACGCCGAGCGCACGCGGCGACGACCGGCGGCCGTAGCTCGCTTGCAATGCCCACCGGGCGACAATAAGCTGATCCGGCGAGCGCACGGCGTAGCCGCTTCGTTGCGACGGTCCGCTCGCCTCACCGCGGCGGCGTCTCGACAACGATCCGGGGGAAGTGGAGATGATCGAGCACTATTTCCCGGCGACCTACAGCGACGGTCGCGCGCGCTTCCTGTCCGCCTGCCTGGACGCCGGCGTCGAGGTGACGAGCTACCGCAATCCCGAGTCGGGGCCCCAGGGCGAGGCGTTGTTCACCGACGCCACGTTGCTCGGCGCGAGCGATGCCGAGGACATCGTGGTCGTCACCTCGTCCACCCACGGTGTGGAAGGCTTCGCCGGCTCCGGCATCCAGGTCGGCTTGCTGCGCGACGAGCACGCGCCGCGCCCGCCCGCGGGCAAGGCCCTGCTGCTGGTCCACACCATCAATCCGTGGGGCATGGCCTGGCTGCGGCGCGAGAACGAGGACAACGTCGACCTCAACCGTAACTTCGTCGATCACGAGGGCGGCAACTACCCGGAGAACGACCTGTTCGAGGAACTGGTCGAGCATCTGGTGCCGAAGGTCTGGAACGACGAGGCCTTCGAGACCTACAAGGCGGCCATCGCTTCGCTGAACGAAAAGTACGGCGAAGTGGCCGTGCGCAAGGCCATGCACAAGGGCCAGTACCGGCACGCGCGGAGCATTCACTACGGCGGCCGCGAGGCGACCTGGTCGAGCCGCACGCTCAGTGCGATCTGCGGGCACTACCTGCAAGGTGCGCGCCGCGCCGTGCTGATCGACGTGCACACCGGCCTGGGGCCTTACGGGTACGGCGAACTCATGACGCCCAGCAAGCCGGGCGAGCCGGTGTACGACCTGTTCTTCGACTGGTACGGCGAGCAGGTGCACAGCACGACCGCCGGCACGTCCGACTACGCCGGCTCCAAGGGCAGCATCCTGGCCGGCTTCCGACCGCCGGTGGACGACCTGCAATGGGCCGCGATCGGGCTCGAGTACGGCACCCGCGAGCGCGAGCACATGCGCCGGTGCATGCTGGCCAATACCTGGCTGCACACCTACGGCGAGCTCGACAGCGACCTCGGCCGGCGCATCAAGCACGACGTGAAGGACGCCTCGTACCCCGACGAGCCGCAATGGAAACGACTGGTCTGGGAACGCGGTCGCGAAGTCGTGGAGATCGCGCTGCAGCGCACGGGCGCCTGAGCGCCGCCGATGGACAGAGCACCGAACATCCTGTGGTACTGCACGGACGCGCAGCGCTACGACACGATCGCGGCGCTCGGCAACGCGAGCATCCGCACGCCTAACCTGGACCGGCTGTGCGCGCGGGGCACCGCTTTCACGCGCACCTACGCGCAGAGCACGTTGTGCACGCCGAGCCGGGTGAGCTTTCTAACCGGGCGCTACTGCGCATCGCATCACGTCTACCGCAACGGCGCCGAACGCTTCCCGGCCGACGAGGTCCTGGTCACACGTCTGCTGGCCGAAGCGGGCTACGACTGCGCGCTGATCGGCAAGCTACACATCAACAGTTCGGAAGCCGGCGAGGCCCGCACCGACGACGGCTACCGTGTCGTGCACTGGTCGAACCTTCCCTACCCGGGCGAGCGCGCCGATCATCTGAACGAGTACCTCGCCTGGCTGCGCGAGGAGCGGGGCGTCGAGCCGGATACGCTGCTGCCGCGCTACGACATGCGCGAGCGCGGCCGTTCGCACGCCGGGCAGTGCGACCACGTTCGCCCCGGCCCTGACGAGCACCTGCGCCAGACCAAGTGGGCGAACGAGATGGCGTTGCGCTTCCTCGAGGAGAAGCGCGACGGTCCGT
This sequence comes from Gammaproteobacteria bacterium, assembly GCA_041623575.1. GTDB lineage: Bacteria > Pseudomonadota > Gammaproteobacteria > JAHELT01 > JAHELT01 > JAHELT01. The sequence goes on along the minus strand of JBFJWO010000047.1, from coordinate 10,361 downwards.
GGCTGCTGAGCATCAACCCGTACGATCCGCACTCGCCCTATCTCCCGCCGAGTGAGTTCCTCGAGCGCTACGACCCGGCCGCCATGCCGCCGCCGTTGTTCGAGCCCGGCGACCTCGAACGCCAGTCACGCTTTCACGCGATCAGGGCTCAGAACGTGTTTGCCCGCGACCCGCGCGACACCGCGATGCCGGTGCCGGCGAGCGCCGACGCGGGGACGCGGTTCAACGGGCGACTGGTCAAGTGCGGCTACTACGCCATGATCGAGATGATCGACCAGCACCTCGGCGAGCTGCTGGCGTGGCTGGAGGACGCCGGCGAACTCGAGCGCACGCTGGTGGTGTTCCACAGCGACCACGGCGAGCTGCTGGGCGATCACGGGCTGGTGTTCAAGGGCGCGCGGTTCTTCGAGGGCTCGGTTCGTGTGCCGCTGGTGTTCTCGTGGCAGGGGCGGATCGAGGGCGGCAGGCGCCTGCGCGGGTTGACCGAACTGATCGACGTCGCGCCCACCCTGCTCGAGGCGGCCGGGGTGGCGGTGCCCTACCGGATGCAGGGCCGCTCGCTGTGGCCGGCGCTCACCGGGCGCGCGCCCGACACCGGCAAGCCGCTGGTGGTCTCGGAGTTCCACGACTCGTGCAACTTCAGCGAAGCCGGCGACGATCCCACGCAGGCTTTCATGAGTTTCGACGGCCGCTACAAGATGATCACCTATCGCGGGCACGGCCTGGGCGAGCTGTACGATCTCGAGGAGGATCCCGGCGAGTTCGACGACCTGTGGGAGGAGGACGGGTGCGATGAGCTGAAGCTCGCAGTGATGCACCGGCACGCGGATGCCATACTCGGGGCGATCAGCGCCGGGCCGCGACGCTCGACCCGCTACTGATGTTGCGCAGGGTCGGGTGCCTGAAGTGACGATCACGACAACGTTGAGGAGGAGTCACATGAAGACGATCTCGAAATGGGTGGGTGGCGCGGCGCTCGCGCTGGCTGTCGCCGCGCCGGCGACGGGTGAAGAGCTGGTGATCGCGGTGGCGACCGAGCCGACCTCGCTCGATCCGCTGTACCAGGCGCTCGGCTCGAACCACGAACTCGCCAAGCACGCTTTCAACTCGCTGATCGAACCGGGGCCGAAGTTCGAGCTGCGGCCCGGGCTCGCGGAGTCCTGGCGCCCGACGGACAACCCGCTGGTGTGGGAGTTCAAGCTGCGCAAAGGCGTCAAGTTCCACAACGGCGAGCCGTTCACGGCGCACGACGTGGCGTTCACCTACCGGCGTGCCGAGAACGTGCCGAATGCGCCCTCGACCTACAAGCGACGCACCGCCAAGGTCGCCGAGACCGTCGTGATCGACGACCACACCGTGCACGTGCACACCAAGACGCCTTACCCGCTGCTGCCCAATTCGCTGGCCGCGGTGCCGATCGTCAGCCGTGCCATCGGCGAGAACGCCGACCCGACCGGTTTCAACAGCGGCGAGAAACTCTACGGCACCGGCCCTTACCGGTTCGTGGAGTTCGTGCCGGGCGACCACGTGACCTACGTCGCCAACCCGGACTACTGGGGCGGCAAGCCGAAATGGGACAAGGTCACCATCCGCTGGATCAAGAGCGGCCCGGCGCGCGTCGCCGCGCTGATCTCCGGCGACGTCGCGGCGATCGCCTCGGTCCCGACGACCGACGTCGACAAGCTCGACAGCAACCCGGACATCAACGTGTTCTGCGACCAGTCGATGCGGGTCATCTACTGGTCGCTCGACGTCTCCCGCGAGCAGGCCCAGCACGTCACCGCCAAGGACGGCAGCGTGATCAGCAACCCGCTTGCGGACCGGCGCGTGCGCGAGGCCTTCAACATCGCACTCGACCGCAACGTCATCGTCGACGACGTGATGGGCGGGCTCGCCGTGCCGGCGAACCAGATCGTCGGCGAGGGTTTCGGCGGTTACAACCCCGACATCGCGATGCCCCAGCACGACACGCGCAGGGCCAAACAGCTGCTCGCCGAGGCGGGCTACCCGGACGGGTTCAAGCTGACCATCCACTCGACCAACGACCGCTACGTGAACGATGCCAAGCTCGCGCAGGCCGTCGCTCAGCTGCTGTCGCGCATCGGTGTCGAGGTGTCGGTCGAGACCATGCCCGTAGCGGTCTACTACGGCAAGGCGCGCAAGCACGAGTTCACCATGGCGCAGATCGGCTGGGCGTCGGCCACCGGCGAGTCGTCGTCGATCCTGAGCCCGGCGCTCTCGCAGGGCGCGCGCAACAACTACGGGCGCTGGGAGAACGCGCGGTTCAACGAGCTGATCAAGGGCGCGCTCAGCACGGTGGATCTCGCCGACCACGAGCGCAAGCTCAAGGACGCGACGGCCGTGGTGATGAGCGATCTGCCGATAATCCCGACCCACTTCCAGGTCGCGTGCTGGGCGACGCGCAAAGGCCTGGCCTATACGCCCATGGCCGACGAGTCGACCCTGGCCGAGGCGGTGTCGAAGCAGTAACGGCGCGCACGGCCTCACGCCCGTGCCCGCAACGGGTGTGGCGGCGGCGAGGGCACGGCCGGTGATCGGCCGTGCCCTGCGCCGTGCCGTGCCTCGCGCCTGCGAGCGCGCGGCGCCGGCGCATGCGTACCGCCCGCTGCGGGGACCCGAACGGCGGGAACCGCTGTCGTGACGCTCTACATCGTGCGCCGCCTGTTGCAGAGCGTGCTGGTGATCGTCGTGATGACGGCGCTGGTCTTCGTCGGCGTCTACGTCATCGGCAACCCGGTGGACGTGCTGGTCTCGACCGAGGCCGACCAGGAAGACTTCGAGCGCATGGTGCGCATGCTGGGCCTGGACCAGCCGTTGTGGAAGCAGTTCCTGGTCTACCTGTCGCAATTGCTGCAGGGCGACCTCGGGCGCAGCTTCGCGTTCAGCGAGCCGGCGCTCAAGCTGGTCCTGCAACGCATACCCGCGACGCTCGAGCTGGTCGCGGTGGCCATGACCATGGCACTGGCTACCGGCATTCCGCTCGGCATGTACACCGGCCTCAATCCGCACACGCCGATTGCCCGCCTGATCATGGGCACCTCCATCGTCGGCGTGTCCATACCCAACTTCTGGCAGGGCCTGATGCTGATCTTCGTGCTGTCGGTGAGCTTCGCGATCCTGCCCTCGGGCGGGCGGGGCGAGCTGGACACGGTGCTCGGCATCACCTCGAGCCTGTGGACGCTGGACGGCTGGCAGCACGTGTTCCTGCCGGCGCTGAACCTGGCGCTGTTCCAGTGCACCCTGATCATCCGCCTGGTGCGCGCCAACGTACGCGAGATAGCCCTGCTCGACTACGTCCGGTTCGCGCGCGCCAAGGGCCTCGCGCGGCGCCGCGTGGTGTTCGTGCACATTTTGAAGAACACCCTGGTGGTGTTGATCACGGTGGTCGGCCTGCAGCTCGGCGGGCTGATCGCCTACTCGGTGGTCACCGAGACGGTGTTCGCCTGGCCCGGCATGGGCAAGCTGATCATCGATTCGGTCTACATCCTGGACCGCCCGGTGATCGTCGCCTACCTGATCGTGATCGTGGTCATGTTCATCACCATCAACCTGGTGGTCGACATCCTGTACTCGGTGATCGATCCGCGGATCCGCGTCGCGCAGCGCGGCGAGCACTGAGATGGCGGTCGATGCGCAGGTCCGACCCGGCGGCGCGAGCGCGCTTCCCGTGCGCTCGCCGGTACGCGAGTTCGCCGGGCGCTATGCCGCCAACCCGATCGCGGTCGTGGCGCTGGCGGTGCTGGCGTCGATCGCGGTCATCGCGGTCACGGCGAGCTGGATCGCGCCCCAGAATCCCTACGACCTGAGTGCCATCGACATCCGCGACGGCCGCTTGCCGCCGGGCTCGGCGAAGCTGACCCGCGAGGCGGCCATCGGGCTGGGCATCGTCGTACCCGACGTGCGCCGGGCGGAGCTGCAGTTCGAGGTGCGCGCGCGCAACCGCTCCGACGACGCTCCGGCGCAGGCGCTGGAAGTGCGCGTGGCACCGGCCGCGGACGGCGGCCTCGCGCTGCACCTGACGCCGGCGGCGAACGGCCCGCTCGATCCGCTGAAGAGCGTGCAGTTGCGGGGGCTTCCTCGCGGCAGCACGGTCTCGGCCGGGCGCAAGGACCGCTTCCGCAACGTGTGGCGGCTCGACCCCGAGGAACTGCCCGGGTTGAGCATCGCGCTGCCCGCCGCCGCGAGCGATCGCCTGCAGTTCGACGTGCTCGCGACCGGCGGTGCCCAGCGTCACCTGATGACCTACTGGCTCGGTACCGACGACCAGGGTCGGGACATGCTGAGCGCGATCTTCTACGGGCTGAGGATCAGTCTCAGCGTGGCCATCGCCTCGGTGGTGATCGCGTTGGGCATCGGCACCCTGGCGGGCCTGTGCGCGGCCTATTTCGGCGGGCGCGTCGACGCGGTGCTGATGCGCATCGTGGACGTGCAGCTCAGCTTCCCGACCATTCTCGTCGCGCTCATCCTGCTCGCGATCCTCGGCAAGGGCGTGTTCAACGTCATGCTGGCGCTGGTGATCGTGCAGTGGGCGCTCTACGCGCGCACCGCGCGCGGGGTGGCGCTGGCGGAACGCCAGAAGGAATACGTGGAGGCGGCCAGCTGCCTCGGGCTCGGCGCCGGTCGTATCATCCTGGCGCACATCCTGCCGAACTGCACGCCCTCGCTCATCGTCATCGCGACGCTGGAAGTGGCGCACGCGATATCGCTCGAGGCGACCCTGAGCTTTCTCGGCCTCGGCCTGCCCGTCACCCAGCCTTCGCTCGGGCTGCTGATCGCCAACGGCTTCGACTACCTGCTCTCCGGCTACCCGTGGATCAGCGTCTTTCCGGGCGTGGCGCTGCTGATCACGGTGGTGGCGATCAACCTGGTCGGCGACGAGCTGCGCGACCTCCTCAATCCCAGGTTGCAGCGGTGAGCGACGAGTTGTTGCGCATCGAGGGTCTGCACACGCACTTTGCCACCGCCGCCGGCGTGGTGCGTGCGGTGGACGGCATCGATCTCAGCTTGCGTCGCGGCGAGATCCTGGGGCTGGTCGGCGAATCGGGCTCGGGCAAGACCGTGACCGGGTTCTCCATCCTGGGCCTGCTCGACGAGTCCGGCCGAATCGAGGCCGGTCGCATCGTGTTCGACGGGCAGGACCTGGTGGCCGGCGGCGAAGCGCTGATGCGCCGGCTGCGGGGCACCCGGATCGCGATGATCTTCCAGGACCCCATGATGACGCTCAACCCGGTGTTGCGCATCGACACCCAGATGATAGAGGCCATCCAGGCGCACGCCAGAGTCAGCCGCCGCGTTGCCCGCGAACGGGCCCGCGACGCGCTCGGGGTGGTCGGTATTCCGGCGCCGGACGAACGCCTGCGCGCCTATCCGCACCAGTTCTCGGGCGGCATGCGCCAGCGGGTGGTCATCGCCATTGCCCTGTTGCACGCGCCCGACCTGATCATCGCGGACGAGCCGACGACGGCCCTCGACGTGACCATCCAGGCGCAGATCCTCCACGAGATGCAGCGCCTGCGACGCGAGCGTGGCATGGCGTTGATCTGGATCACTCACGACCTCTCGGTGGTCGCCGGGCTCGCCGACCGTATCGCGGTGATGTACGCGGGCAAGATCGTGGAGCAGGGCGACGTCGACCAGGTCCTCGACGCTCCCCGTCACCCCTACACCTACGGGCTGATCGGCTCGATACCGAGCCAGGCCTCGAGCGGGCGTCAACTCGCACAGATTCCGGGAATGATGCCGTCGCTGATCGATCCGCCCGCGGGTTGCCGGTACCGGGAGCGTTGCGAGCGGGCAACCGAGCAGTGCCTGGTCGAGCCGCTCGCGCGTGCGCTCGACGCGCGCAAGGTGGTCGCCTGCCATCATCCGAGGACGCCGTGACGCAACCGCTGCTGGCCGCCCGCGGCGTGTCCAAGCACTTCGTCAAGCGGCTGGACAGCGTGGCGCGCGTGGTCGCCTCGCTCGGTGTCGATCTGCGCGAGGAGACGGTGCGCGCCGTCGACGGGGTGGATCTCGCGATCGGGCGCGGCGAGGTGGTGGGCCTGGTCGGCGAATCCGGCTGCGGCAAGTCCACCCTGGGGCGCCTCGTCGCCGGCTTGTATGCACCGACCGGCGGCGCGATCGAGTTCGAAGGCCGCCGTGTCGCCGACCTCGACGGCGAGGCCTTCCGCGACTACCGGCTCAAGGTGCAGATGATCTTTCAGGACCCTTACGCGTCGCTCAGTCCGCGCCAGCGGGTCAGCCGGATCATCGGCGAGGCCCCGCGCATCCACGGCCTGTGGAGCAAGCCGGAGTTCGACGAGCGACTCGCCGAAGTGATGACCCGCGTCGGGCTCGACCCGGCGTTCCGGCGCCGCTACCCGCACCAGTTCTCCGGCGGGCAGCGCCAGCGCATCGCCATCGCCCGCGCGCTCGCGGTGGACCCCGAGTTCCTGGTCTGCGACGAGGCCGTCGCCGCGCTGGACGTGTCGATACAGGCGCAGATCCTCAACCTGTTCGCGCGCCTGCGCGAGGAACTCGGCCTGACCTACCTGTTCGTCAGCCACGATCTCGGCGTCGTCCAGCACCTGTCCGACCGCGTCGTCATCATGTACCTCGGCCGGGTGGTGGAGAGTGCCGCGAAGAGCGAGCTGTTCGCCCGCCCCAATCACCCCTACACGCAGGCGCTGCTCGAGGAGATGCCGCGCATCGACCTGCGCCGCCGAGACTACACGCCCGTGCAGGGCGAGATCCCTTCGCCGCTCGATCCGCCGGGCGGCTGCCATTTCCATCCGCGCTGCCCGCACGCCTTCGAGCGCTGCCGCGAGGAAGCGCCACGGCTGCGCGAGGTGGCCGCCGGGCACCTTTCGGCCTGCCACCTGAACGAGTCGATGGCGCCGGTCTGAGGTCCGACGCGAAGCCGGGAGCCGGCAAACGCGTGGCTGCACGCAGGCCAGCCAACCCGGCAGGACGGAACTCAGCGGCTGGCGTCGCCCGACTCGGCGAACACCCTCAACACGTTGAGCACCGTGTCGCGACGGCGCTTGTCGCCGAGGGCGGTTTTGAGGTTTCGGTAGGCGGCCCGCAGTTGCGGATCGGCGTCGAGGTCGCGCTCGATCTGCGCGGCGTCCAGCGTTTCTGACTTGCCGCGGTGGATGGCGCCCGCGCCCCGTTGCAGGTCGCCGCGCAGCGCTGAGCTCCGCCGCCCGATGCGCCGGGTCGAGCGCTCGGCGCGTGCGGCGTCGACCGCTTTGAGAAATGCCTGCTGGCGGGCGAGGCTGAACTCGAACACGCTCGACATGGCCATGCACAGGTCGAGCGACGGCAGCTTGACCTCGCGCTCTAGGTGCGCAACGTAACCGTCGGTGCAGCCGATCTGGAAGCCGAGCTCGCGCTGCGTCATGTTCATGCGTTCCCGGTTCGTCTTGATGATCTCGCCATAGCCGGGAGTCTTCCTGGCGGCCTTTTTCTTCTTCGTCGTCATCGCGGGCAACGGGCGGTGTGGGTCCGGGCGCTCGCCCGGTCGGCTGCTTCCATTGGCGCACCTGGATGGCCTGAAAGCCCGCGATTATAACGCCGCCCACTGACATTTGTATCAGGTACAGGCGGTTAGGCCGAAAACCGGTCAAGACCCGCGAACTATGTCACCTAAGTCGCGGAACGCCGGAGCGGATCGTTCGCCGCGGGCGCGAGGGCAGCCGTCGTGGGGTCGGCTCGGGGCAGGCAAGGGCGTTGACAGCCGTCTCGTCGGACTATCATACTTAGATATGCCAAGAACTGGTACATACCAGTCTGATAAAGGTCAGATCAACTGTAGATTTCGAACTGCCCGGACCGGGAGGAAGTATGGCCCACCTTTGGACGTTGACGAAAGACGGCTGGCAGGCGCGGACGCTGGTTGCTCGCGACGCCGGGCTTAGTCCCGATGCGCACGGCCTGCTGGAGGTGGTCACGCCGAGCGACGCCGCGAACCGGCCCGGCGTGCTGCTGCGGGCGCCTGCCGACCCCGCGCGGCCGTGGCTCCTGCTCGCCGCGCCGGACGTGCCGGTGCGGGTCAACGCGGTCGAGGTGCCGGCCGGCCTGCGCGTGCTGGCCCACCGGGACGCCCTGCAGATCAACGGCTGCCCGCCGGCGTTCCTGTCCACCGAGGACCCGCCCGCGATCGCGACCATGCCGGACGCGGGGCGCGAGGTGTACTGCCCGCGCTGCAAGCAGGCGCTGGCGGTCGGCGCCGCCGCGGTGTGTTGCCCGGCCTGCCACACCTGGCATCACCAGGACGAGCGCCTCGGCTGCTGGACCTACACGCCGACCTGCGCGCTCTGCGAGCAGCGCAGCGCGCTCGACGACACGCCGGCCTGGTCGCCGGCCGACCTGTAGCGATGGCCACCGTCGCGCTCATCGGTGCGGGCGGCAACATCGGCTCCCACGCCGCGCCGCTGCTCGCTCGCCTGCCCGAGGTCGACGAACTGCTCCTTGTCGACCCCGACGTCTACGCGGCGAGCAACCTGCGCACGCAGGCCATCGAGCCCGGCGACGTGGGTCGCGCCAAGGTCGAGGTGCTGGCGGAACGCGTGCAGCGCATCGGCGTGCATGCCCGGGCGTTCGCGGAACCCATCGAAGGGTTGCCGGCGGGGCGCTTCGGCGGTTGCGCGGCGATCGCCGCCGGCCTCGACCGCAACAGCGCACGCCAGCACGTCAATTCGCTCGCGTGGCGTCTCGGGGTGCCCCTGGTCGATGCGGGAGTGGACGCGGGCAGTGCGCTCGCGAGGGTGAACGTCTACGTCCCGGGCGCCGACGACGCCTGCCTGGAGTGCGCGTGGAGCGACGAGGACTACGTGCGTCTGGAGCAGGTCATGCCATGCCGGGGAGAGGCGAGCGTGACGGCGACCAACGCGCCGGCGCACCTCGGTGCCCTGGCCGCATCGCTGCTGTGCGCCGAGACCGAGGCCGTGCTGCGCGGCAACCGCGACATGGCCGGTCGGCAGTTCATCGTCGGCGCCGGATTGCATGTCGCCTTCGACACGCGCTATGCGCGCCGCAGCGGATGCCGGTTCGACCACCACGCGTGGTGTATCGAACCGCTGCCCCTGGCGACCTCGATCGGCCGGCTCGCGATGCTCTTCGAGGCCGCAGCGCTTGCCGTGCTCGGCGCCGAGTTCGCTTCGGCGCTTGCCTGTCTGGATTGCGGGCGGGTCGTCGAAGGTGTGCGGGTAGTGCGCGGCGCGGCGATGGGTCGTTGTACAACCTGCAGCGGCCGGCTGGCCGCACCCGCTTTCGACCGGCACGAGTCGCTGCCGCTCGCGGCGACGCTCGCCGGCGTGTACCGCGATGCATCGCTGGCTGATCTCGGTCTGGTGGCGGGCGACATCGTGACGGTGCAGGCGGCGGGCACGCCCGAGCGGCACCTGCAACTGATCGGCGAAGAGGAGAACGAACAATGACCGACGCGGTCTTCGAGGCCTTCCTGCGAGCACAGGGCGAAGCGGCCCGACAGCTGAACGCGCAGTGCGACACCGTCGTATTGCATCCGGCGGACCCCCTCACCCCCGCCGCGTCGTACGTCGCCCAGTTCCGTTGCCCCTGTCTCGCCAAGGCATCCGGCGCAGAGCTGCGTGAGATCGATGTGGTGGAGATCGGTATCCGTTTCACCACTCAGCACCTGCGCGTGTTCGACACGGTGAGGGCCCTGCAGGTGCTTGCACCCCGCGACCTGTTTCACCCGAACATCATCGGCCCGGTGATGTGCGTCGGGCACCTCGCGCCGGGCGCGACGCTGGAGGAGATGGTGCTGCAGGTCTACGAAGTGTTGACCTATCAGCGGGTCACGATGAACGAAACCGATGCGTTGAACCACGAGGCGTGCCGCTGGGCGCGCGCCAACCAGGGACGCTTCCCGCTCAGCAGCCTCCCGCTCAAACGCCGCCGGGTGCGCTTCGACGAGTGCCCGGCGTGAACATGGCCGCCGTCGCGTCGACCGACCGCGTCGCGGGTGCTGCCGAGAGTGTCCTGCGGCGATTCGGTCGCGCGCGCCCGACGGGCTATCGCCAGTGGCGCATGGGGCGCGGGCGCTCGCCGGCAGTGGCCAGGGCCGCCGTCGACTGGCTGACCGTCGAGCGGGCGGTCGCGGCGCGCGCGGCTCCCCGCAGGGCCTGGGACCGCCTGGCGTTGAACAGCGACCTGGTTGCCGGCCTGCGTTTGTGCGGGGCACCGCGCCTGCTGCTGCGGGCCGAAATACCGCTGCGCCGTGTCGGGCGGGACGACGCCGGCGAGGCCTCGGCAGCCTGGCTCGAGGCAATGGGCGCCGCCATCGCCGGGTCGCCGTTGACGTTCGCCGCCAGCGGCGCGGTGGGCGACAGGCTGGC
>JBFJWO010000046.1:0-15471 GCA_041623575.1 Gammaproteobacteria bacterium | reverse complement strand
TTCGTGCCGGCGGCCGGTTTCGGTATCGGGTGCGAGTACGAAGTCCCCGACGACGCCTTCATGCTGCTCGAACTGGCGCCCGGGAGCCTGCGCGACGCGCACGGTACCGTCCGCTACCACGCCGCTTTCGACGCGCTCTAGCTAGACTGCGCTGCCACCCGGCGCTTCACGCGCGGCGTCGGCGTCGGGCGCTCCCGTTGCCTCAGTGCGAGAACACGCGCTGCAGAAAGGCGTCGAGCTCGGCCCAGCTCTGCCGGTCTGCGTCGGCGTCGTACGCCAGCGGCAGGTCGAACTCCTGGCCTCGCCGGGTGGCGTCGGGGTTGGTGAAACTGTGCACCGCCCCGGGATAGGCGACGAATTTCATCGCCGCGCCCGCGCCGGCCATCTCGCGCTTGAAGGCGGCCACCTGGTCCGGGGGCACGAACGGGTCGTCGGCGCCGTGCAGCACCAGCACGCCGGCCTTCACGGCGCCGGGTCGAGCCGGAGACCGGGTCGAGAGGTTACCGTGAAAGCTGGCGACACCGGCGAGGTCGGTTCCGCTGCGCGCCATGTGCAGCACCACGGCCCCGCCGAAGCAGTAGCCGATGGCGGCGGTCCGCCGCGGGTCGCTGCTCGGGTGGTTCTCCAGCACGCTGCGCGCCGCCCTGAAACGCGCCTCGGCGACGTCGATCTTGCTGATGACCTCCATCATGAACTTCTGCGCGTCCTCCGGGTGCGTCGCATACTTGCCGTCGCCGTACATGTCCAGCGCGAGCGCCGTATACCCCATCTCCGCCAGCATGCGCGCGCGACGGCGCACGTAATCGTCGTGGCCCCACCACTCGTGAACCACCAGCACACCGGGGCGCGGACCCTGCGCGTTGGCATCGTAGGCCAGGTAGCCGGTCAGCGAGACGCCGCCGCTGGAATAGCTGATTTCCTCGCCGCGGACGTCTTTCGCCATCGACGTCATGCGCTCGCCGGCACATGAACTCAGGCCGGTGACGAGCAGGGGAAACACCAGGTAGGCCATCGAACGTAACATCCCGATCTCCTGTTGGGGTGGTCGAATTCCCGCTGGGTCCCGGGGACGGTGAACGCGTCCGCGCGCGAGAGCGGGCGACAATGGTACTAAACAGACGGAGTCCAGCGAAAGAAACCCCGCCCGGTGCAGTCGTGGCGACCGATAGCATCGGGCGGGCGCAAACCTTGAATCGAACGATCGACGCGCCGGTACTGTCTGGGCAGCACTCGCCGCACCAGGATCGCTGCCGCAGAGCGCTACCTCGCGCACGAATGTTGACCGCCGACGATCCCGGTAATAGCCTACCGGCCCAATCCTTCGTCACAGCGCGACCCGCTAGCGGGGAACCGGGGATGGAGTGCCTGCACTGCCACGCTCAGAATACGGCAACGGCTGTCTTCTGCGATCAGTGCGGCTCACGGCTCGAAGTCGGTTGTCCGAGTTGCGGAGAATCGAATCGGCCAGGGGCCAATTTCTGTAACCGCTGCGGCGCGCCACTTCCCGGGCAGAGCCAGGCAACCCCATCCGGCCCTGCCCACCGGGCCACCCCCGAGCGCTACACCCCCAAATCTCGGGCGGACAAGATCCTGACGTCCCGGGAGGCCCTGGAGGGCGAGCGAAAGCTGGTCACGAACCTGTTTGCCGACATCAAGGGCTCGATGGAACTGCTGGCGGAACGCGACCCCGAGGAAGCCCATCAACTCCTCGACCCCGTAGTCGAACGAATGATGCAAGCCGTTCACCGCTACGAGGGCACCGTTACCGAGGTCCGGGGCGACGGTATCATGGCGATTTTCGGCGCGCCACTGGCGCACGAGGATCACGCACAGCGAGCCTGCTATGCGGCGCTCGACATGCAGTCGGCCATCAAGCGCTATGCCGCAGAGGTGATGCGCACCCACGGCGTGAGGGCGCAGATCCGCGTCGGGCTGAATTCGGGCGAGGTCGTCGTACGCGCGATCGGCAGCGACCTGCGAATGGACTACGCGACGGTCGGGCAAAGCACCCATCTGGCCGCGCGCATGGAGCAGCTGGCCGAGCCCGGCAGCACCCTGCTGAGCGCGAATACGCTGCGACTTGCGGAGGGCTATATCGAGGTAAAGACGCTCGGTGCGATGCCGGTAAAGGGCCTGGCGGAGCCGGTCGAGGTCTACGAACTGATCGGCGCGGGCCCGAACCGATCGCGCCTGCGCGCAGCAGCCGAGCGCGGCTTGAGCCATTTCGTCGGACGAGAAGCGGAACTCGAGCAACTTCGCGGCGCGCTCGACCGCTCGAGCGCTGCTCGCGGCGAAGTTGTAGCGATCGTCGGCGAAGCGGGCGTGGGTAAATCGCGCCTGGTCTGGGAACTGGTACATTCCCACCGCACCGAGGGTTGGCTGGTCGTGCAGGCGAGTTCGGCCTCCTACGGACGGGCTACCCCGTATCTGCCGATCGTCGACCTGCTACGGAACTACTTCCAGATCGACAGTAACGACGATCACCGCACGATCCGCGAGAAAGTGATCGGCAAGCTGTTGATTCTCGAGCGCGCGCTGGAACCGCTCGCGCCGGCCTTGCTGGTATTGATGGACGTCGCCGTCGCGGACGCCGAATGGAACGAGCTCGATTCGCGACAACGGCGCCGACGCACGCTGGACGCCGTAAAGCGGGTGCTGCTGAAAGAAAGCGAGCTGCAGCCGCTGCTGGTGGTGGTCGAAGATCTGCACTGGATCGACAGCGAGACCCAAGCCTGCCTGGACCTGCTGGTCGAAAGCATACCGACGGCGCGACTGCTGCTGGTAGTGAACTACCGTCCCGAGTACGAACACCATTGGGGAGGCAGGACCTACTACCGGCAGATCGGGCTCGACCCGTTGCCGCAAGCCAGCGCGGAGGCATTGCTGAGCAGGCTCGTGGGGGACGACCCGAGTCTCGACGCGGCGAAGGAACTGCTTGTCGAACGCACGCAGGGCAATCCGTTCTTCCTCGAGGAAAGTGTGCGCTCGTTGATCGAGTCCGGGGTGTTCAGCGGCGAACCGGGCGCCTACAACACGGCCAAGGTCGCCGGCTCGGTGCTTATTCCACCCACAGTGCACGCGGTGATCGCCGCGCGTATCGACCGCCTGTCGGGCGTCGAGAAACAGTTGCTCGCGACGGCCGCCGTCATCGGTAAGGTCGTGCCGCTGGCGCTCCTGAAGAGCGTGACCGATCACGGCGAGCACGAACTGCGTACGGCCCTGGAGCGGCTGCAGGTAACGGAGTTCCTCTACGAGACCGCCCTCTATCCGGACATCGAGTACACGTTCAAGCACGCGCTCACCCAGGAAGTGGCCTATGGGACCTTGCTGAGTCAGCAGCGCCACGAACTCCACCGGCAAATCGTCGGCGCAATCGAGCGGGTTTACGTGACCCGGTTGGCCGAGCAGACTGAAAAGCTGGCCCACCACTCGTTTCTGGGCGAGCAGTGGGATCGCGCGGTAGGGTTTCTGCGTGAGGCAGGCGCCAAGGCGGCGGGGCGCAGCACCTATCCCGAGGCCGTCGGCTTTCTCGAGCAGGCGCTGGTCGCTGTCGGGCATCTGCCGCAATCTCGCGAGTCGCTCCAGCAGGGAATCGATCTGCGTTTTGCCCTGCGCAGCGCCCTGCAGGCACTGGGCGAGCACGAACGGGTTTTCGAGCATCTGCGAGCCGCCGAGACGCTCGCGTCGAGGCTCGGGGACCAGGACAGACTTGGCTGGGCGTGCGCCTACCTCAGTCAGTACCTGTGGCGCATGGGCGACCCGCTCGAGGCAAGGGCGGTCGGCGAACGGGCGTTGGAGATCGCCGCGGCGCTCGATAGCCGGGCGCTCAAGGTCGTCGCCGATTTCTTCATGGGTCAGGGTCATTTCAACGTCGGCGACTATCGACGTGCCATCGCTCACTGCGAAGCCAGCCTGGACGGGCTGGGCGACCAGCACCTCTACGATCGCCTGGGCCTGACCGGATTGCCCGCCGTGCTCTCGCACACGTTCTGTGCATGGTCCCGGGGCGAACGCGGTGAGTTCGAAGCGGCAACGGTGCACGCCGGGCAGGCGATCGATATCGGACACGGCATCCGTCACCCCTACGACATGGCCGCGGGTCATCTCGCTCTCGGTCACGTCGGCCTGCTGCAAGGAGACCTCGATACAGCGCTCGCCGCACTCGAAACGACGCTGACGCTTTGCCGCGACTGCGGCCTCAGCGTGATTCTGCCGACGGCCGCGGCGCTACTCGCCCTGGGGTATGCGCTGAGCGGACGAGTTCAGGACGCCCTGCTGCTCCTGACCGAGAGTGGCACGCACGGGCCGCAACGCCAGATCCTGATCTTCGATACATCGACCGCGACTATCGCCCCTGCGGCCGTCTATCTGGTGGCGGGCAGGCTAACCGAGGCAAGGCTGGCCGCCGATCGCGCCGTCGAGACCGCTGTCGCCCGCGGTTTTCGCGCAAACGAGGCCTGGGCCGTGTTCGTGCAGGGCGAGGCCGTCGCCGGACCCGACCCACACGCAGTGGATTCCGACTGTGCGCCGGTCTATCACCGCGCGCTCGAGCTGGCCGATGAGATCGGAATGCGCCCACTCGCGGCGCACGTTCACCTCCGCCTGGGTGCGCTGTACGACGAGGCCGGGGACGAAGAACGCGCCGCGACTCATGCGGCGCAGGCAGCCGCGTTGTATGGTTCGATGGGCATGGAGCCCTGGACGATGAGCGCGAACAGGCGCTGAAGGCCCGGGGCGCGTCAGGACCTCCGCCCGAGCTTGACGGCCGTGCCGTAGACGAGCAACTCGGCCGCGCCCTGCATCACCGGCGAGGTGACGAAGCGGATGGCGACGATGCCGTCGGCCTCCAGGGCGCGCGCTTCCTGGATCATGCGATCGAGCGACTGCTCGCGCGACTCGGCCAGCATCTTGGTGTACTCGCTGATCTCGCCGCCGACCAGCGAGCGCAGGCCGGCGAGGATGTCCTTGCCGATGTGGCGCGCGCGGATGGTGTTGCCGCGCACGAGTCCCAGGGTGCGCGTGATCTCGAAATCGGCGAAAAAGTCCTGGCTTGTCAGGTGCACGCTCACTTCTCCACGTGGCGCGAGTAGTGATCGTCCTCGCGGTTGGCCAGGCGCTCGCGCAACACCTTCACCAGCAACACGCCGAAGCCGACGATCAACACCAGCCCGAAGGCGCCCCAGGGCAGCGCCGCGACCGAGGCGTAGGCCATTGCCGCGACGTAGGCCACGGCCACGACGCCCAGGCACAGGTAGCCGATCTTCTCGAAACGATCCATGGGTCTGCACTCCGCTTGCCGGTCGCTGACAAGCCATTGTGCCCGAGACCACCCGCCCTGTCCCGAGCGGCCGGATCGCCTGTGCCTCAGCGACTCGCCGCGCTGGTAGTCGGTACGCGCGGGCGTTCGCCGCGATGGGTACGGGCCTGGATGTCGTCGACGCAGGGCAGCTACCGTCGCTCGCCCGGCGCCGGCGTGGCATTTCGCACTGACGCCGCCAGCAGCAGACAGGCAAGCTGCGCGCGCTGAGGCGGATTCGCCATCGACCGCCGAGCCTCGGCGCCGCGTTGTGGGTGCGAAAGTCGCCCACACCGCCCGCGCTGCCTGGAGGGGTCGCGCGGGCTTTTCGAGCATGGACAGTGAGCACCTCGGTGCTCCGGGAGTTCGACGGATGTGTCTGCGAAAGATCTTCAGCCTCGCATTGCTGCTGACGGCGAGCGCGATCGCTCACGCGACCCACGAAGCGCAGCTGACCTTTGAACCCGGCTGTGACCGCGCGGACCCGGTGTGTGGCGCGTGGACGGCGTTTCGACGCGCACACCCCTACCCCTACCAGGCCGTCGCGGCCCGGGTGCTCGGCGCCGGCGAGATCGCCCTGATCGTCTCCGAACCCTCGCCGGCCCTGACGCCCGGCGACTGGGAACGACTCGCCGCCGAGACCTTCGGCGACGATTTGCTGCGCTCGGTGCGCTGGCGCTGGATGATCGGCGTGGACGGCTGGGTCCAGGACCTGGTCCTGCACGTGCGCTCGAGCGGGGCCAGGAGCGATGCGCAATTGCTGGCCGACGCCGCATGGCGAGACCGCATCGCATTGCTGCACCTCGCGCAATACGGCACGACCTACGGTGCCCGCGTCGAGCGCATAGGCGAGGTCGCCGACGGCGACGATGTCGTGACGACGCCGAACCTGGAGCCCGCGGCGCACGAACTGCACGCCTGGCTCACGGACACCTCCCTGCGCTGGTACCGCATCGCGCAACCAGACTCGGCCCCACAGGCATGGCGCGAACCCGGGCGCACATCGCGCGCGGCGCTGGTCTCCGAGGACGCGACGCTGGTCATGCTGACTTTCCCCGCGCGCGACCTGGTCGCGATCCGCGGTGGCCTCAACCACGAGCACCCCCTGCGCGGCGAGTTCCGCCACTTCGCCGTCAGCGCCGACGCCATCGTGGGCGGGGCCTGGACGGCGGACGGCCAGGTCGCCCTCCTCGCGCGGGCGCGCTTCGCCCCCCTGCGCGCCTCACCCCCGCTCAGGTACGAGACTTTCGCGCTGCTCGCCGCCCATCGCGAGAACGAGTTCTACCAGAGCTACGAGCGCACGCACGTGCTGGCAGGCAAGCTGCGCGCCGGGCGTTACGAGCTGATGGACTGGGCGCCAATCCTGCTGAGCGCCGAGCTGATCGACACCGAGTTCGGCGCGCTGCTGAACATCACCGACCAGATGCTCAAGTCCTGGTCGGAAGCGGGCGCCGTCGATTACCTGTACTTCGACTACCCCGACAAGCCGGGCACGTTCCCGTTCGGCGAGCGCAAGCTGAGCGAGATCGTCCGCGAGCGCCTCGGCAGCGACCGGGTGCTGTTCAACTGGAACACCGCCGGATCGGCGGCCGTGGTCGAGTTCCCCGAGCTCTCGGTCCTGGTGCCGCGCCAGACCGGCGCCCTGCCGGTGACCTACGGCTCGGAGCTGCAGGCCGGCGGCGAAATGCAGACCGGGCACCTGCGCGACTACGAGGGCAGCGCCTACGACTACTTCTCGAGCCTGGCCGATCCCAACCTGGCGCGGGTGGTGCAGTACACGCTGGTCTACCAGCTCGGACAGGCCCTGGCCGGCGATCCGCGCCTGCGCGACGTACTGCCCGAGCCGACGCCACCGGACCTGGTGGTCGCGCAGCGTGCCGATGCCACCCGGTTGCTCATCGCCCGCACGGCCGCGCTGCTCGACGGGCTGCTCGACAGCGACGACGAGCAACTGCACGAGGCGCGCCAGGCGCTGGCGGCGCTGCTCGCCGAACACGGGCTCGAGCGTGCTCGACTCGCGAAGCTGATCGCCGACCCGCGCGGCGCGTACGCGGCCCTCGACGCCGAGGCCGATACGCTTGCCGGTCAGCTCGAGACGCTGGCCTCGGACGAGCGTGCGCTGCAGGGCAGGATCGATGCGTACAACGACCGCCTGGCGGCCTACGAGCAGGCGGTCGCGGCGTTCAACGCCGAGGTCGATGCGCTCAACGGTCGCGGCAACATCGCGGTCGCGACCTTCTCGGACATGGAGCGGCGGCGGGCGCAGATCGAACGGCTGTCCGAGCGACTGGTCCGCGAGTCCGCCGCCATCGAGCGCAGCAAGGCCGAGCAGGCTTCGCGGCTGAGCGCCTGGACCGGCTTCGTGCGCCGGCGCGGGCAACTGGCCGCTGCCAGCGCGTTCCGCCACACCTTGCAGGGGGTCGCCGCGACGTTGATCGATATCGACGGGGTGCGCGAGGACTACCTTGCCGCCAACGCAGCCGAACCCGCCGGCTGGATCAAGACGCCGTCGGCAGTGTTGTCCTGGGCGAACGGCATCGACGGGATGTTCTCGGTCGGCGGGCACAACATCGACGCCCGGGCATTGCGCCTTGAAGCGTCAAGCGCGGTCACCGACATCGAAGTGGTGCAGACGCCCACAGGTACCGTGGTGCGTTACAACCCCGAGCGCGCCGGCGAGGTCGCGAGCAACGCCACGCGCATCGCGCGCGCCGTCGAGCACGGCGGCGTCACCAACTCGCAGAGCCTGCGCGGGCTGCTCGTCGACAGCGCCCCGCCCCGTCCGCGGCACGTGGCGTTGCGCCTGCCCGACGAAGCGGTCGGCGCCGCGCGGAGCGCCCGCGCACGCATCGAACACTGGGGCGGAGAACTCGGCACGCGCGTGCACCGCCCGCGCACGGTGGCGCAGCGCGAGCTCGCGCAGATGGCGGCCGAGCGCGATTGTTGCCTGTTCGTCAAGCGGGAGCCGGAGGCAGCGCTGCTGGCCGAGCGCAACGCGAGCCCGCCGCCGGCCGCGCTGATGTACCGGTTCAACGACAACGTCTCGCTGGTGACCCACCTCAGCCGTGCCGCGCGCCCGCCGAACGGCAAGCCGGTGGTCCTGTTCGACGTGCCCGTCGGTCACGCGCAGGCGCTGGCACGCGGGGTCGGGGCGGCGGCGGACACACCCGGCGGTCTGCGGCGTGTCGCCGCGCTGATTCGGGACACGGCACGCCGCGCGCAGGACGACCTGACGATCGTGCACCACGGCATCGACGGCCGAGCGTTCACGCTCAACGCGAGCGTGCGCCCGGGCGCCACCGGTACCGGCGCGCAGCGGCTCGTCGACGCCTATGCCGCGCGGCCCGACTGGGGCGGCGCCAGTGTCCGGTCCCTGGGCCGGCGCGAGGTGCAGCGGCTGCTGCCGAAGGACTGGCGGACCGCGACCGACGGGACTCCCTCGGCGGTCGTCATCAGCTTTCGGCAAGGCGGCGCGGCGCAGGACGTGACGGTGTTCGGGGCTGTCGACGCCGCGCAGGCACGCCGTGGCGCTCGGGCGATGCTCGAGGTCAACCGGGAGGTGGTGGGCGAGGCGGCCCGCACGCCGGGCGCCAGCCTCGGTCAGGTACTCGGCACGATCAAGGCGCGGCTGAGGGCGCTCGGATGGTTGAAGCTCGAACGCCTGCGCATGATGGTCCGCGATCGCGACAACCGGATCATCTTCACCGGCCTGACGCCCGCGCCGGCCTCGGCGCTCGGTTGACGGCGATGCCCGGCGAAGACATCGCACTGTTGTTCGGGATCGCGATCGCCCGCCAGGAGTTCCTGAGCTCGATCGCCCGCTCGGACTACCTCGCGCGCTTCGACGACCCGCGCCTGCCGGCACCCGAGCGGCGGGCGCTGCACGACCGGGTCTGGTCACGCGTGTACGCCCCGTTCGTCGGTCAGCCGTGCCTGGCGCTGGCGCAGCGCGCCGCCCGGCTCGGCGTGTGCGTCAAACGCGGCGCCACCCTGCGCACCCTGACGCAGGCCTGCCGGGAGCATTCCGTGATCGTGCTCCTCGGCCACTGGAAAGGCCCGGAGTTCGCCAACGACGACTTCCTGCCCGGGCTGTGCGCGGGCGAGGTGTGCCGGCGCATCGCGACCGCGTCCTCGCCGATGGCCGATTGGCTGGCGCGCGAGCTCGACGGCGATCCCGCCCTGCAGAAACCGGGCGCGCGGCGTCCGGCACACGCGTTGCGGCGCAGGCTCGCAACCTGGGCCCGGCGCCTGCGCCAGCGCTGGAGAGGACCCCGAGACATCCGCCAGCTGCTGCGCGAGGCGCTGCAGGCGAACACCGATCGGCCGGTCGACGGGGTGATCGTCCAGGAGCTGCCGTTGACCCGGGCGACGCGCAACCGCGAGGCGCTCGATACGCTGCTGGACGGGCTCGTGCGGCCCGGCAACCGGCTCGAGCTGTGCGACGGATTGCACGATCGCTGCGCCATCGACGCCGCGGTGCCCGGCGACTTCCGGGGCGTGGTGGACCTGACCACCTGTACCTCGACGCCGCTCGCCGACTTCATCGCTGCGCGCCGCGAGTGGCGTATGCGCACGGTGCAGTTCCCGACCGAACAGGAGCCGGGATGGGCGGTGCAGTGCCTGCACGCCACGCTCGACCTGGTGGCGCGGGGCTGGCCCTACCTGGATGCACGGGCGCGCGCCTACGAACTGGTCGGCGCGGCGGTGCGTGGCCTGCCCGACACCCCGGCCCCCGAGCGCCCGCAACGGAGTGCGCAATCATGCAGACGCTGAATTCGATCCTGGCCGGCGCCCGCCAGCGCTGGCTCAACACCGGCGGCCAGCCTTCGCAGATCATCGACACGCTGCGCGACCACCAGCGACGCAACGGCTGGCTGTGCGCCGCGCTGACCGCCGCGTTCGTGCTCGCCGCCGGTCTCGGCGCCTACGGGCTGATCCGCGCGTCGCCCGACCTGGGTGCCGCCGCCGCGCTGGCGGCAGGCCTCGCGGCGCTGGCGGGGGTGTTCGTCGAAGCGCTGCGCCGGGCCTGGCTGGAGCGAAACCGCACCGAAGTGTTCCTGGCGCTGATCGAGGCGGCGCCCGAACACGAGATCGTCGCGCTGACCGACACCTGGTTGCGCAAACTGTAGCCACGTCCGATTGCGACATCGGTTCGCAACGCACGCGTCGCGTTTCGCCTCGCTCATCGCCCTACCCGCCCGGCACCGACGCGCCCGCCGGCGAATCCCTGCAGCCGTGCGGCGCGCCGGTCGCCCGGTCGAACGTTCGCGTGTATGTTGTGCCCTTTCTGCAGGCGCTATCCGTGGCGTTCGCAGCTCACCGATGGGGAGGTAGGAGTGCCGTGGCACGGTTCGACGCGGGCGGCACCGGCTGATGCCGGGCGCGGCAAAAAAACTGGGCTTGTACCTGCGCGCGCAGGCGACGTTGCTGCACTGGCTGGGCTGGCAGGCGATCGCGCCGCGGGGGTTCTACATTCCCTACCGTTATGCCGCCGACGTGCGCCGCCCGCGGGAGCGGGACACCGTGGCCTGGCTGCGGGCGGTGATGGACAGGCAACGGCAACGCTACCTGGAACACCTGGCGCTTGCGCACGCCTGCAACGAGCGTTTCGATGCGTTGCAGCAAGGGCAGCGCGCGCGGCCCGGCGCGCCGCGCTTCGACCAGACCTGGTTTCCCGGGCTGGATGCGGCGATGGCCTACGCGATGGTGACGCATTACCGCCCGCGCCGCGTCATCGAGGTCGGCTCCGGTCACTCGACCCGCTTTCTCGCGCAAGCGGTCGGCGACGGCGGCCTGGACACGGCGATCTTCTCGATCGATCCCCAGCCGCGGCGCGAGATCGACGCCCTGTGCACCGAGGTGTGGCGCGAGACCGTGACGCGGGTCCCGCTCGAACGCCTCACCGCGCTGGCCGCCAACGACATCCTCTTCATCGACGGCTCGCATCTCGCCCTGCCCGGCACCGACGTCGACTACCTGCTGACGAGGGTGCTGCCCGAGTTGCAGCCCGGCGTGCTGGTCCACCTGCACGACATCTTCCTGCCGCACGGCTACCCGGAGCGCTGGCCGTTCGATCACTACAGCGAGCAGAACCTGCTGCTGGCCGCTCTCGGCGGCGGCGAGCGCTACGAGATCCTCTGCCCCAACGCCTATCTGCGCCGTTATTGCCGCGAGGCGACGCTGCGCGTGCGGGTTCCGCACGCCGAGCCGGCGCCGGAGTCGAGTTTCTGGTTGCGGGTGCGCCGGGAGCGCCCATCCGGCGGGCCCGCCACGAGTGGCGTCGGGGGCGAAGATCCACACCCTTGCTGAGGCGCGCCGGCGCGGTTGGCAGGCGCACGCCCGCGAAAAACTCCCTCGTCGCACTGGCCTCGTCCGCCGCAGTGGCGCAAACTGCCGTGTGGACACGAGATGCGAAGTGATGGCGGCGGGCTTTTCCGGGTTGGCGGGCACACCAGTCCGGCGAGGCGCGCCCGGTGATAGACGGAGCCAATCAAACCATTGAAGTGAATCATTTTACAAATGGCCGGGATTCGTTTGCCATAGCCCGCAAAATCAGGCGATCAGGTAGCCGTTCTTCGAACCTGAGGGTGTCGCCCCGAGCGACGTAACAATACGTAACCAGTTGGAGGAGAGTCATGCCCGTTTCCCGCAGAAACAGTCGGTATGCCGGATGCGCGCTGGCCGGCGCCCTGGCGGCGGCGGCGATCACGCCGGCCGCAGCCCGTGTGGATTTCGGCTCGCCCGGTTCCCCGGTGGACCTCGTTATCGGCTATCAGCCGTATTACACCGAGTCCTGGTCGGGCGTCGTCAACAACGGCAAGCAGTTCTGGAAGAAGTACCTGCCGTCCGGGTCGACGGCACAGTTCGAGATCGGCCTGCAGGGTTCGGTCATCGTCAACGCCATGACCGGTGAGAAGCAGCACATCGGCTACATGGGCGACATGCCGGCGATCGCCTCGACCTTCCGCAACATCAAGGAACGCGGCGGTACGGACATGCGGATCGTCGCGGTGCTCGGCACCTCCAAGCAGCAGTGCAACATCTTCCTGGTGCGCAACGACGCGCCCAAATTCAACAACGGCACCGAAGCGGTGAAGTGGATGGACGGCAAGATCACGTCGGCACCGCACGGCGCCTGTACGGATCGATTTGCCCGTCTCGCCTTCGACAAGGCCGGCATCACGCCCGATCGCTACCTCAACCAGAACATCGAAGTGATCACCACCAACTTCCGCGCCGGCAAGCTCGACGCAGCGGCCATCTGGGAGCCCACGGCATCGAAGATCGTCAAGGCCGGCATCGCCCGGCGCGCGGCCAGCGGGGAGGACTTCGACGCGCTCGACGGCGGCTTCATGGTCATGCTGAACGACCTCATCGAGCAGCGGCCCGACGTGCACCGGGGCTGGCTCGAGGCCGAGCTCGACGCGCAACTGTACATGGCCGACCCGGCCAATGCCGACGACGTGGCACGCATGGCCGAGGAGCAGACCGAGAAAATCGACCGCGAGGTGTTGTGGTGGTCGCTGTTCGGCGGCTGGCCCGCCAACGAAGGTGGCGGCGACGTCAAGGTGCAACTGGACTTCGTCGTCACGCCCCGGGTGCAGGGCCTGCTCGACGACGCCACGGCGTTCCTGTACAACCTGCCCAGGAAGCCGGCTGCCGCCGCCAAGATCCGTGACGGCGGTGTGATGGACGGCGTCGCTCAGCAGATCCTCAAGGACCGGGGTCTGAGCAGCCCGCTCGGCGTCATCAAAGCCCAAAAAATGTAAACAGCCCGTCGCGACAGGGCGGAGCGAGCGATCGCTCCGCCCTGTTCGATTTCGGCCGACGACAGAGTCGTTGCCCGCAGCGCGCGTCGCGACCACTCACGCAGCGAGGAGACCATGACCGAACAAGCGGCTTCCACGGCCGTGCGCCGCGCCGCGCCGCCGACCGGATGGGCCATGTTCCGGTATCGCGCCGCCCGCGCGATCCGCACCACCGGCCCCTACCTGGCCATTCTCGGCATCGGCGGCTGGCTGCTGGTGTGGTGGCTGTTCTCGGAGGTGTGGGAGCTGCCGCGCTTCTCCAAGATGCCGGGGCCCGTGGCGGTGCTGAAGGATCTGTTCGCCTTCGAGCCGTTCCAGGGGATCTCGGTGTTCACGGCCGAGTACTACGAGCACATCTACGTCAGCTGCCGGCGCATCTTCTTCGCGTTCCTCATCGCCACCGGCATCGGCGTGCCGCTCGGCCTGTTCATGGGCTGGTCGCGGACGTTTCGCGACTACACGTTCCCGATACTCGAAACGCTGCGCCCGATCCCGATCCTCGCCTGGGTGCCGCTGGCGATCCTGATGTTCAAGGGCTTCGAGTCGCCGGTGATCTTCCTCGCCACGCTCGCCTCGCTGTACGTCACCACGCTCAACACGCTGCTCGGCGTGCAGTCGATCGACGAGGCCTACTTCCGTGCGGCCGGCTGCCTGGGCTCGAACCGCTGGCAGATCTTCTGGCACGTGGTGGTGCCGGGGTCGCTGCCGTTCGTCTTCACCGGGCTGCAGATCAGCATCGGCGTCGCGTGGTTCTCGCTGGTCGCCGCGGAGATGGTCTCCGGCGACTGGGGATTGGGGTACCTGATCGTCGATGCCTACATGAACAACGTCACCGTGCCCATGGTGATCGGCATGATTACGCTCGGTTTCGTCGGCTGGTTCACCTCGGCGCTGGTCCGCCTCGCCGGGCGCCGGCTCATGCAATGGCGCACGGCGGCGCTGGCACTGGAGGGCCGCTAGCCATGGCGCAACCCGGCAGCGCATCCGTGAACCAGGGCAAGGGCGCCATCAGCATCCGCGGCGTGACCAAGATCTACGACCCCGAGGGTGTGAACGTGATGGCGGTCGACAACTGCTCGCTGGACATCCCCGCGGGGCAGGTGTGCATGATCGTCGGGCCGTCGGGTTGCGGCAAGACCACGCTGCTGAACGCGATCGCCGGCTTCCACTCGATCACCAGCGGCGAGATCCTGCTGGACGGCGAGCCCCTGTGCAACGCCGAGCAGCCGCTGGCGCGCCAGAGCGCCGACCGCGTGGTCGTGTTCCAGAACGGGGCGCTGTTCCCGTGGAAGACGCTGGCGGACAACGTCGCCTACGGCCCGATCGTGCAGGGCCGCATGAGCAAGACCGAGGCGCGCGAGAAAGCGCGCGAGAACCTCGCCGAGGCGGGCCTCGGCGACGTCGCCGACAAGTACCCCGGCGAGGTGTCCTCGGGTATGGCGCGACGCGCCGAGATCGTGCGCGCGCTCATCAACGATCCCAAGGTGCTGTTGCTCGACGAGCCGTACCGCGCGATGGACGCGCTCACCAAGTCGATCATGCACGAGGCGCTGCTGGAGATGTACGACCGCACGGGCGTGACGATCTTCTTCATCACGCACGACCTGGAGGAGGCGATCTTCCTCGGCGACCGCGTCGTGGTCATGACGACCCGCCCGGCACGCACCAAGAAGATCGTGGACGTGGCGTTGCCGCGCCCACGCGACTACCGGATCCTGTCCTCGGAGCAGTTCCGGGTGCTGGTGAACGAGGCCAAGGACGCCGTGCACGAGGAAGCACTCAAGGCCTTCGAGGCCGGCGAGCGCGAACTCGCCTGAAACGAACCGAGAACGAGGGTACGCGTCGATGGCAACAGCCTCACAGAGCGTCCACAACGCCGGCGTCGTCGTGCGCAGAAGCCGCTGGCAGCGCCTGAAAGACAACAGGAAACTGTGGCGCGGCACCGCGGCGCTCGTCGTGACCCTGGTGCTGTGGGAGATCGGGTCGCGCTGGGACGAGTGGTTCGGGATGACGCTGCCCTGGATCGGCCTGATCCCGCCGCCGACGGACGTGGTGGTCGCCTGGGGCGACGTGCTGCCGCAGGCCGGGTACTGGCAGAGCTGGTACCTGAGCTTCCAGCGCGTGCTGTCCGGCTTCATCGCCGCGCAGATCGTCGGCATTCCGCTCGGGCTGGCGCTGGCGGTCAATCGCTACTTCCGCCAGTTCTTCTTCCCGGTGTTCGAGGTGCTGCGACCCATTCCCCCACTCGCCTGGGTCCCCGCCTCGCTCATCTTCTGGCCGACCAACGAGATGTCCATCGCCTTCGTGACGTTCCTGGGCGCGTTCTTCACCATCGTGATCAACGTCCTGGGCGGCGCCCGCACCATC
>JBFJWO010000045.1:0-15555 GCA_041623575.1 Gammaproteobacteria bacterium | reverse complement strand
GATGCCGCCGCCGCGCAGCGAATCGAGGTCCATGTAGGTGCCCGCGGCATGCGCCCGCCCGGTGAGCAGCGCCGCTGCGCCGAGCACGGCGGCGCCGGCGAGCGTGCCCTTCAGCAGGCGACGGCGGGACAGCGTGGACAACGGGGTGCGCGAGGGGTGATCGTCGTTGGTGGCCATGTTTCCGTCCTCCCGGGAAAAGTCCTATAAATAGCACTTTGGGTTGTTCGATCGACAGTACTACAGCTAAAATGCGCCCGCAAGTCGCCTCGCCGCACACACAGACCGCATCGCCTAATGCATGCTCCGCGCACACGGCCCGGGCACCCGGTGTTCCGTGACAGCCTGGTCCCCCGCTACCTCCAGCTCGCCGACCTCTTTCGACAGCGCATCGCGCGCGGCGTGTGGCCGGCGGGCGCCATGCTGCCCTCGATCGAGAAACTGACGCAGGAGTTCTCGGTCTCGCGCGTCACGGTGCGCCAGGCGGTGCGCTTGCTGAGCGCCGAGCATCTCGTCTCCGCGCAGCGCGGGCGGGGCACGGTGGTCAACGCCATCCCGGGCGCCCAGCGCCGGTTGCGGCTCGCGACCACGCTCGAGGACCTCGTCGCCATGTACCGCGGCGACAAGCCGGTCCTCACCAACATCGCCGAGTCGGACGCCGCGCCCGAGCTGCTGGAAGGCGACGGCAACGCTGCCCCGAGCTATTTCCACATGCGCCGCGTGCACGCGCGCGACGGCGTGAAGTACTGCGTCATCTCGATCTACATCGACGAGCGGATCTTTCGGCGCGCGCCGACCCGCTTTCGCGACGAAGCGGTGCTGCCCGTGCTGTTCTCGTTGGACGGGGTAGAGATCGGGCGCGCCCGCCAGACCATGCACATCGGCAAGGCGGACGTCGAGGTCGCCGGCCTGCTCGACATCCCCGCGGGCGAACCGATGGCGGAAGTGCGCAGAATCCTCTCGGCGCCGGACGGCACGGTGATCTACCTCGCCGACGTCAACTACCGCGGCGACTACGTGCACCTCGACGTGGACCTGCAGCCGTGACGGGTGACACTTAGTTTCGCGAGCGCCGGGGCGAGCGCAGGGCTGTCGGCGGCAACTCGCGAAGACAACCAGCCGTCAAGCCGTCGCGTTCGCGCGACGACCGCTGGGGCCTCCGCGCTTCACGGGGTCGGGGTACGGGGAACCGCGTGGCGGGTATCCTTCCGAGATTCCGACAAGCGGTGCGTGCAGCCGGTGAGCAGTTCATGAGGGACGCCTTGTGGACGACGGTGTACGGCATCGGTGCCGTGCAGGGTGCGTTCCTGTGCGCCGCGCTGCTCGTGCGCAGCGCCCCCAACCCCCTCGCGACCCGCCTGCTCGCGGCGATCGTCGGGGTGTTCACGCTGATGATCGTCGCCGGCCTGCTGACGCAGGTCCTGGTCCCGCCGCTTTCCCACCTGGTGCTGTTTCTCAACACCAGCACCGAACTCGCCATCGGCCCGACGCTGCTGCTGTTCGCGCGCTCGCTCTTCGACCGGGCCCGGCGCCTGGTGCGGCGTGACGCCTTGCACTTCGTGCCCTTGCTGCTCGGCGTCGTCGCCTGGGGCTCGGCCTGGCTTGCGCTCGGGGACGGCGAGCAGCGGCTCGCGTTTCTCGACCACCATCCGGCCGCCCGGCTCTGGGTGCTGTTCAAGGCCTGCTGGTTCTTCGGCTACGTGGCGGCGACCTATCGTCTCCTGCGCTATCACGAGCGGGCGTCGCGGGTGCATGCCGCGGGTCGCGGACCGGTCGACCTGTCCTGGCTGAGGCGCTGGCTGCTGGTGCTGAGCGCGATGGCCGCAGCGATCTACCTGACCCATTTCGCCGGGCAGTTCGGCCTGCAGGTCCCGATCGAGTCGGACCCGTTGGCGAACCTGGTGTTGACCGTGACCGTCTACCTCGCCGCGCTGATGGTATTGCAGCGGCCCTGGGTGCTGGCCTTGCAGCCGCGCCCCGCTGCCGACACGCGCTGGGTGCGCGAGTGCGCACGCCTGCACGCCCACCTGCGCCAGCAACGTCCCTGGCTGCGGCCCGACCTGCGCCTCACCGACCTGGCCGGGGAACTGGGGACGACCGAGAACCGGCTTTCGACGGCGATTCACGAAGGGCTCGGCACCACCTTCTATGCGCTGGTGAACCGCTACCGCCTGGCCGAGTTCGAGAGGCTGGCGCGCGAACCCGGCTCGCGGCACCGCTCGGTGCTGGACCTCGCTTTCGAGGCCGGCTTCAACAGCAAGGCCTCGTTCTACCGGGTGTTTCGCGAGGCTCACGGGACGACACCGCGCGCCTTCAGGGATGCGCTCTGACGACTGGCGTAACAGGCCGGATGAGAAAACAGGGTCTCACTCGTCCCACTGAGACGACGGGACGCGCCGGGCCGCGCATCATCGACCGATCCGGCGGGTTCCGTCGACGCGATGACCCGCGCAACGTCACCAGGGAGCACCCGATGAGAGCACTCCAGGCAACGGCAGTGGGTACGTGGTTGGTCGCAGCAACCGCGCTGGCCGGCTGCGTCACCTACCATGGCGTCCCCGAGGAAGTGAGATTCGTCAGCAGCGACGGTGTGGAACTCGCCGGCACGCTGGTCTTTCCCGCACGGGCGGCCAGGCCGGTGCCGGCGGTCATCCTGCTGCACGGGGCCGAAGCGGCCACCCGCAGCTTCGTCTATCGCATGCACGCCAACATCTTTCTCGATCGCGAGATGGCCGTGCTGCTGTACGACAAGCGCGGCGCCGGCGAATCGGGCGGCGATCACGACTCGGCGACGTTTGCCCGGCTGGTCGAGGATGCGCTGGCGGCGGTGCGCTTGCTGCGCGACCGCGAGGACGTCGACGCCGCGGGAATCGGCCTGATCGGCGCCAGCCAGTCGGGCTGGCTGACACCCGAGATCGCCGAGCGAGCCGGCGCCATCGCCTTCATCGTCAACAAGGTGGGGCCCTGTGCCTCCTGGCGCGAGACCGTCGCGTGGGAGGTGTACAACGAGATCGTCGACGAAGGCGTGGACGCGGACAGCGCCAGGGAGCAGGCCGCGGTCTACGAACGACTGTGGGCTTACTACGTCTCACCGACGCCCGGGCAGCGAATCGCGCTCAGCGCGACACTCCGTGAGTGGGCGCAACGCGAGGACTCCCGCCTCCCCGCTACCCTCGAGATCCCGGACCCCGACGAGGTACGGGACATGGGCTACGACCCCGGCCCCTACCTCGAGCGCGCGACGACGCCGAGCCTGTACGTCTATGGCGCCGAGGACGTGAACGTCCCCACCGCATCGTGCGTGCAACGCCTGACGGGGCTGCGGGCGGACGGCAGGCCCGTGTCGGTGCACGTCTTCGAGGGCGCGGGCCACGAACTCGGCGGCGTCGGTCTCACCGGGTACCGATTCGTCGACGGCTACGAACAACTGCTCGGTCGCTTTGCGAGAGCACACGTGCCGGCGGGGCAACGGTAGCGGCAGAATCGGTTACGGGTCCTCGGGGGCGTCACCCTCGTCGGCGCCGTAGTGCGCCCGCAGGTAGTCGGCCGAGAACTTGCCGGAGCGCCGATCCTGTTCGCGCCGGGCGGGGTCGCGCTCGTGCGGCGGGCCGTAGCCGCCGGCGCCGGGGGTCTCGATCACCAGGCACTGCGCGGGCCCCAGCGGGACCGCCGAGGGTTTGTTGCCCAGCCGGCGCTCGCTGCCGTCCGGCTCGCGCACCACGAAACGACCCGTGGTGCCGGGCAGACCGCCGAACACGCCCCACGGTCGGTGCACGAAGCGCTCGCCCTGGCCGCTGAACACCGTCTCGTGCTCGACCGGGCGCAGCACGCGGCGCAGGCCCAACCCGCCGCGGTTGCGCCCCGCGCCGCCGGAGTCCTGCACCAGGGCGTATTCCTCGACCAGCAGCGGGTACTCCATCTCGATGGCCTCGACCGGCAGGTTGGAGGTGTTGGTGATGTGCACCTGCACGCCGTCCTTGCCGTCGGCGTCGGCACGCCCGCCGAAGCCGCCGCCGAGCGTTTCGAGGTACACGTAGTGACCGGTCCCGCCGGGCCGCCTGCCGTAGAACACGGCCGTGGTGTTCGCGCCGTTCGCCGCCCCGACCACGGCCTGCGGCAACGCGTCGGCCAGCGCCCCGAACACCACGTCGACGATACGCTGCGCGGTGTTGGCGCGCGCCGCAACGGCGGCCGGGAACGTCGCGTTCACGATGCAGCCTGCGGGCGCGACGATGTCGATGGCCTCCGTCAAGCCGTGGTTGTTCGCCACGTCCGGGTCCAGCAATCCTTTCAGGGCGTAGTAGACCGCGGCCCGGGTTGCCGTCATGGTGACGTTGATGTTGCCGCGAACCTGCGGATCCGTGCCGCTGAAATCGAACCGGATCCGCCCGCCGCCGACCTCGACGCGCAGGCGGATGGCGATGTCCGAGGTGCCGAGTCCGTCATCGTCCATCAGGTCTTCGAAGGCATAGGTGCCGGGGGGAATCGTGGCAATGGCTTCACGCATGCGAAAGGCGGTGCGCGCGACGATCTCGTCGAAAGCCGTGCGCAGGACGGCCGGGGACCAGCGCGCGAGGAGTTCCTGCAGGCGGCGCTCGCCGAGGCGGCAGGCACCCACCTGGGCGAAGTAGTCGCCGCGGCGTTCCCCGGGAACGCGCGCGTTCAACAGCAGCAGGTCGAGCACGTCGCGGTTGAGCACACCGCCGTCGAACAGGCGGATCACCGGGATGCGCAGGCCCTCCTGGTAGATCTCGCTCATGCCGCCCGCCATGCTGCCCGGGGCCATGCCGCCGATGTCGGCGTGGTGGGCGATGTTGCAGACGAAGCCGAGCAGCTCGCCGCCGGCGAACACCGGCATCGCCAGGTTCACGTCCGGCAGGTGCGTGCCGCCGGCGACGTGCGGGTCGTTGGCCACGAAGATGTCGCCGGCGCGCAGCGTTTCACGCGCGAAGCGCTCGAGCAGGCTCGACATCAGGCCCATCATCGAGCCGAGGTGGATGGGCAGCGACTGCTCGGCCTGCACGATCAGCCTGCCGCCGGCGTCCATGATCGCCGTCGAGTGATCGTGGCGCTCCTTGATGTTGGTCGAGTAGGCGCTCTTCATCAGGGCGATGAAGGTCTCGTCGGTGACCGAGCGCAGGCCGTTGTGCAGGATCTCGAGAGTGATCGGATCGAGGTCGGCGCGGCTCATCGCGCCACCTCGACGATAAGGTTGCCGCGTGCGTCGACGGTGAGGACATCGCCGGGCAACAGCAGGGTGGTGGTGTCGAGCTGGTCGACGACCGCCGGGCCGGCGAGCGTCTGCCCCGCCAGCAACGCCTGGCGCGAGAACACCGGCGCGTCGAGCGCGGCGTCGGGCGAAAAGTAGATCTCGCGCCGACCGCGCGGGCGCGGCGGCGAAGCAGCCATACGCGACGCTACGCGCGCAAGCGGCTTGGGCAGCCGGCCCACCGCGGTCAGGCGAACGTTGACCAGTTCCACCGGGTCGTGCGGGTTGTGGAACCCGTAGTGCATTTCGTGCACCGCGAAAAAGTGCTGCTCCAGGGCCGGCACCGTGATTTCGTCACCATCGAGCGCAACCGGAAGCTCGTAGTTCTGCCCGACATAGCGCATGTCGAGAACCTTGCACAGCTCGCGTGCGGGCCGTTCGACGCCCTCGGCTTCGAACCACGCGCGCGCCTGCGCTTCCAGTTCTTCCAGGGCGTGCGCGATCCGCGCGAGCCCACCGGCGTCGATGGGCACCGCCACCGTGCGCACGAAGCTTTCCTGCAGGTCTGCCGTGACCAGGCCCTGCGCGCAGAGAATACCCGGCGAGACCGGCACCACCATGCGCGTCATGCCGAGCGCGCGCGCCACCTCGGACCCGTGCAGCGGCCCGGCGCCGCCGAACGCCAGCAACACGAAACCGCGCGGGTCGTGTCCGCGCTCGACGGAGATCGCGCGAACGGCGCGGACCATGTTGGCCACCACGATACTGATGATGCCGTGCGCGGTGCGCTCCACGCTCGCGCCGAGGTGCCGCGCCAGCGGCGCGATGGCCTCGCGGGCGGCCCCGGCATCGAGCGCCATCCGTCCCCCGAGCAGGCCCGCGCCCGCGATCCGCCCGAGCACCAGGTTGGCGTCGGTGACGGTCGCCAGGCCGCTGCCTTGTCCGTAGCAGGCCGGACCGGGCTCGGCGCCGGCGCTGGCCGGGCCGACCTTCATCAGCCCGTCGCGGTCGAGCCAGGCGATGGAGCCTCCGCCGGCGCCGACGGCGTTCACGTCCACCGCGGGCACGCGCACCGGGTAGCCCTCGATCCAGCGCTCGAAAGTGATCTCCGTGCGGTAGTCCGCGATCAGCGCCACGTCGGCGCTGGTGCCGCCCATGTCCAGCGTGATCGCATGCTGCGCCTCGACCCCTCTCGCGACTTCGCACGCCCCGACCACCCCTGCGGCGGGCCCGGACAAGGCCGTGCGCACCGGCAGGTCGCGGGCGCGGGCGGCGGACATAAGCCCGCCGCTCGACTGGTTGATGCCCAGGATCGCCCCGGGCGCATGTCGCGCAACTGCCTCCTCGAGACTGGCGAGGTAACCGGTCATCACGGGTTGCAGGTAAGCGTTGATGACGGTGGTCGAAAACCGTTCGTACTCGCGCATGGCCGGGTACACGTCCGAGGAGATCGAGACGAACAGGTCCGGCAGGGCGGCGTGCAGGGCGTCACGGACGTCGCGCTCGTGGGTGGGATCGACGAACGAGAACAGAAAACACACCGCGCAACTCTCTGCGCCGCTGCCCTCGACGGCCTCGACCAGCGCGGCGAGCGCCGCCGACGTCGGTCGACGCACGACCCGGCCGCCCGCGGTGATGCGTTCGCTGCACTCGAAACGGCGTTCGCGCGGCACCAGCGCCGGCGGGTGATCGCGCTGCAGGTCGTACATGTGCGGGCGCGTCTGACGCCCGATCTCGAGCAGGTCGCGAAAGCCGCCGGTCGTCACCAGTGCCGTGGTGCCGCCCCGCTTCTGGATCAGCGCATTGGTGGCGACCGTCGTGCCGTGCGCGACCCGCTGGACCCGGCCCAGGTCGACGGTCGTGGCCGCCATGGCCTGCAGACCCTCGATCACGCCCCGCGCCGGGTCGTCCGGCGTCGACGGCGTCTTGTGCACGTGCGCCGCGCCGGTGTCGCGTTCGAACGCGCAGAAATCGGTGAACGTGCCGCCGACGTCGACGCCGATGATCCAGCTCATGGCCCGGGGTCGCTCATCCTCGACCGGGGATCAGCGCGGACTCGCCCGCACCCGGAAAACCGCTCTTCTTTCGCGCACTGCCCGCTGCCGTCGATCGCCGCACTACCGGTCATATTGCTCGACGCGTCGCAGGCGAGCGTTCGTCAACCGTGGCTTCAGCGACGGAAACGGTGTCGGGTCACCATCTCGCCACGGCCCACCATTTCGCCTCCGGCACCGCGCCCGACGAGTTCTCCGCGCCCGGTGAGCTCGCCGCGGCCGACGAGTTCACCCTGCCCCGCCATGCTGCCCGTGCCAAGCACGGGCCCGAGCAGGATATCCTCCATCAGGCCGGATTCGATGTCGAGGCGCAGGCCCATGTCGTAGCGGTCGACCTCCCATTTCTTGATGTCGACGCCGAGGTTCCAGTCTCGCGCCGCGATCATGTCGTCGCCGGTCGTCGACCGGCCTTCTCCCACCACCAGGAAAACGGTGGGCCGGGGCAACATGTGCAGCACGCCTTCGTAGGTGAACGCGTAGATCCTGGCCAGGCTGGCATCGGCGCGTGACAGTATCCGTTCGAGATCGTTCTTCACCCGGGAATCGAGTCCGGTCGCGCCGACCTTTCCCGCCGCGACGCGGTCGTTCTTCGCACTGTCGCGCTCGACCTTGTTGGTCCGACAGACCTCGAGCCCGATGAACGGAACGCCGTAGAGCTTCACCGCCGTTGGCGAAAGCAGGTTCTCCCCGTCGTGGTCGGGCACCTTGGCGATCTGGCTCCTGATCACCTCCGCCTGCTGGGTCATGACCTCCAGTATTCGTTCGAGAAGGCCGATCATACGGTCGTCGGTCGCCGGCGCGGACGCTTTCTTCTTCGCAGCCCTCTTTTTCGCAGCCGCCTTTTTCTTCCCAGCTGCGGCGCCCCTCGTACCGGTCAGTGGTTTCTCAGCCATCGAAATGCCTCCGTTCCAGTTCACTCTTCTCGTTTGAACGCCGGGCTCTCAAGAACCCCGGCGACTTGCCGCCTGGCGACGCCAAGCCGTGTTTCTGTCGTTTGCTTCGAACCGGCTTGCACCTTGCCACGCCGCCGTATCAGCGCGACCCAAGGACCGCAACGGGATCCCGCGCCAGTCGAAACACTCCTCGATGGCGGTGCGGTGATACCCGTCGCTCAGCTCCCTGTCCGCCAACACCATGGCGGTGCGCAGCTCTCCGAACCCCAGGATCTCCTCGTCGAGGAACTGCAGCGCGAGCGCGAGGCAGGTGCCCAGGTAGTCGCGCGCCTCGAGCAGGGACAGCTTGAACGCGGCCGGGTCCAGCGCGTAACGTCGATCGAACTGCCGCTGGATATCGGCGTAGTCAAGGGTCTCGTCGGGTGCGCCACGCGCAGAGACGGCGAGCGAGTGCGGCACCAGCGCGTAGCGCTCCACCCCGTCCAGAAACACGTCCACCAGGATGTCGAACAGCGCACCGGTCAGCGGTCGCCCCAGGCGGTGCTCGTCGCAGGCCTCGGGAATCTCCGACCAGGCGTCCGCGACGTCGCTCATGCGCAGGCCGTTGCTGGCCAGCCGGATCTGTTCGGAGTCCGATTGCTCGGCGATGCGGTTCAGCTCGTTCAGGGTGTAGAGGTTGCCGCGGGTGTTGTCCAGCAGGCGATCGATCAGCGAGTCGAAATGCATGGCCGATATCAGGCACACCGTATCGCTCAAGGCCTCGTGAAAGCCGAGGTATTCCGCGGTGAGCCGTCGTGGATCGGGGATGCCTATCTCCGAGTACAGGATGCTGTGGCCGAGCTCGTGGGCAAGAATGTCGAAGTTCTCCGCGTAGTACTGGAACACACCGCTCTCTGAGGTTTGCACGCCCGCCTCGATGAAACCGAAACCGGAGTGCGCATTTTCCCAGTCCAGCCAGGAGACGACTTCCAGGCGCTCGTGCACGCGTGAGAAATGCCACGGCAGCGGGCGGCCGAGGTAGGCCTGCCAGATATCGAGCACGCGGCGCAGCGACGCATAGATGTGCGCGGCGCGAAACTCTCGCGTGCCGGGCAGCAGATGATCGAAATGACCGGACGGCCCCGGTGTCGCCGGTGCATGGGTCGGCCCGAAGAACGGCGGCCCGTAGAGCGGATCGTAGGGCTGCTTGGCGTACAGCGGGTCGACGACGTACATGCGCTCGTCGCTCGGTCCGGGACCGATGGTGCCGGGCGCCGGACTCACCCAGACCGGTTCGGGTTCGCCGACGGCGCTCAGTACCGGCGATTGGGAATAGAGCCGAAAACGTGTGCCGACGTTGCGTAGCTGTTCGTCCAGTGCCAGCGGCATGCCTGTTCTTCCGTCTTGTGCCGGGCTCAGCGCTCCGTCGCGGCCAGCCGTTCCCACATGCGCGTATGCTCGAAAGTATAGCTGACCTGAAATGCTTCGCCGGGTCGCTCGGCCATCGTGCCCAACAGCGCCAACGCATCCTCGCGTTTCTGGTCGATACGGCCGTGTTCGAGCCAGGTCTGCAGCGCGCGCAATTGCGCGGGTTCGATTCCCGGATTGGCCTCCGCACTGGTGAGCAGCTGCCAGGTTCGCCGCGGGTAGAACTGTGTCTTGGCCCGAGTCGTCAGATCGACCTTGGTCCCGGCCTCGATGACGCCGGCAGCGAGCGCCTCGGACAGAGTGGCGCGGATGTTCACCATCGCTTCGGACTGCGCCGCAAAACCCGTGAGCAAGGGTCCGTGAACGAGCGCTACTTCGTCGTCGTCCAGGAACGGCTCGTCCTCGTACCCGGGGAACACGCCGTCGCGGTAGGCCTCGTAGACGACGCCGACGCCGTGCATCCCGTAGTCGGCGAGTTCCGCCGCACGCAAAGCGCCCATGCTGGCGGCACCGTAGACCCGGACACCCTGCGCCATCGCCCAGAGGATCTCCTTGTGCCACACCGAAGGGACCTGGTCGAAATAGCCGTCGATGATGCCGATGGCATCGAGATCCAGCCGCCGCACGGCCCGGTAGACGTCGCCCTGGCGCACGGGCGGCATGTAGATCGCCGGGCATGCTCGGGCAGCTTGGCGCGCGGGCAGGGTCGGCCCGATGAAGATACACGCGGTCATCGGGCTATCCGGCGTGCTCGCGCGCCGGGCACGTAGTCGTCGTTCGCGCCGCGCAACGGGCCCTCGAGCCCGGGAACCAGCACTCTTACGACCGAGGTGTCCGCCACCGGCCCGCCGAGGTCTACGACCACGGCCTGCTCCAGTCCAGCATCGCGCAGGCGTGCCAACATCCAGCGCAAGTCGTCGCGCAGGCTGCGCGCGTCGTGACCGGGGATGGTGCTGAAATCGCCCATCGTCGAGCGGCATTCGAACAGCCGCCGGCAGTGGCTCAGCCGCGCCGCCCGCGCCGCCGCGTCGTAGGCTGCGGGGTCGAAATCGTCCCGGGAGCCGGCGATGAAAGTAAGACGGGCCTGGGCGGCCTCCGTGAGCGCGCGCGCCAGGGCGACGGCCCGATTCGGGTGGCAGCCCGAGCCGAACTCCGGGGCTGCGCCGTGAGCATCGGTATCCATGATCAGCACGTGAAACACCGGAATACGGATATCGGACGTCACGTCCCAGATCAGCACCCGGACGCCTGCCTCGGCGAATCGCCCCAGCAACTGCACGCACAGCGGATCGTCGATGGTGTCCGGTGCGACAATGGAGGCGATCTGCGCTGCACGCGAGCGCAGTTGCCACAGGGTCAGCGCGTCGCGCTCCACGACCTCGGCAAGCGCATGCACGGCCGCCTCTAGCACATGGTTGCCCGAAGCGAGCCCGTTGGTGTTGGCGGCGAAACAGTCGCCGGGCTCCGGACCGGGCAAGGTATAGTCGGTGTGCACCAGTTCGAAAGGGACGTAGCGCCTGGCGCCGTCAGCGAGATCGACACCCGCAACCCACCGGCGCACCAGGCCTTCGTGGAACTCGCTGGCAGGGCAGAGCGGAAGACGCTTCGGGTCGAGCGCGCAGTCGAGGTCGCGCCACGCGGCGTGCACCGTGGGCGGGTAGGCTCGCTCGGCCTGGTAGGTCTCGAGTGCTTCCATCAAGGCCGAGGCGCGCGCCGCGGCGCATGTGGGCCCCTTGCCTTGCGCCACCGCCACGGAGCGCGAATTCGGACGACAGGCCATGGCGACCGGGATTCCGATGCGGTCGAGGCCCGTGATGTCGGCGAGCCGCGTGATGCCGAGTTCACGCAGGTGCGGCGCGAGTTTCTCCAGCGTGGCCTCGGGACTGCACAGGCGGTGCGTGCCGGTGGTAAAGGTCTTCGGCCCGGCATCATCTCGGCCGGCCAGCAGTTCCGCAATGCCGTCCCGCGGAGCGGGCGAAGACTCTCGCGCAGGCGTCGTCATTGCCATTGACGCAGGGTCTCGCGCGCCCACTGCGCCTCGGGAGACTGCTGCGCAGGACTCAACCCGTCCAGCACGCGGTGCAGGAGTTCACACGCCCGTTGGTTCTCGCCGCGCGCCTGCCACGAACGGGCAAGACTGAAAGCCGCCCGCAGTTCGAGTCCGCTCGCCTGCTGCGTGCGGGCGACGTCCAGGGCCTTCTCGAAACAGCGCTCAGCGCCCGCCGGATCGCCCGAGCGCAGTAGCTCGCCGTGACGCCGGTGCAGCTCGGCATGCCAGTAGACGATGTCGTTGGCATCGGCGATGTCGAACACGTCGGCAATCACCGCGATGCCCTGCGCCTCGCGCCCGGCGAGGCCCAGCACCTCGGCGTAGGTCTCGATGAAAACGGGGATGTCCTCCAGGGTGTTGGTGGCGCGCTGGGTATCGAGTTCGCGCCACAGCGTGTCCAACGCGGCATCGACCTCGCCACGCTGCGCCCTGGCCCAGGCGAGGAAGATGCGGGCCTTGGACACGTATTCGACAAGGTGATTGCGCTCACCGACTCGCAGCATGTCGGCGGCCTGGCTTTCGAGCGCCGCGGCGTCGCGGCGGTAGCGGTGCAGCATGGAGGCAAAGTCCAGTGCGTGCACCGCGCTGCCGGCGTGCTCGAGTTCCCGGGCCCAGTCGAGCCCCCGGGTGGAATGACGGACGGCCCGTTCGGTTTCTCCGAGCAGCCACAGACACAGGCCAGCCTCGCCGTGCGCGCAGACCTTGGGATCGTGCCCTGCGAACCTAAGCCCGTGGTCCCTGTAGTCCCCCGACGCGTAGAGTTCGAGTCCCAGCTCGATGTGCCGCATGCATTCTCGGTGGCGCGCCAGGTGAAACAACGTCGCCCATTCGCGGTGATGCGCTTGCAACACGTAGCCGGGGTCGCCCAGCCGCTCGGCGAGGCGCACGAGGTTCTCGACCCGTTTGAGCTTGTTTGCGTAGCTCTCCTCGATGCGCAGCGACCCCCAGTAGGTCGCGAAGTGCAGCTCCGATTCCTCGATCAGGTCGCAGAGCTTGCTGGCCCGATCGTAGTTGCGGCGAACGGCGCGAGTGGCGGGGCCCCGTGCGTTGATCAGGGCGGGACCACGCGCGACCAGCAACTCCAGTTCGCGGCGCCGATTCTCCTCGCTCGGCGGCAAGCGACGCTGCAGCCTGAGGCCGGCGGTAAGGTTCGCCACCGCCTCGTCGTTCTCCGAACGCGCGGCGGCTCGCCGCCCCGCCAGTAACCAGTGCTCGACTGCTCTCGGCACGTCGCCGGCGAGCGTAAAATGGCGAGCCAGCAGTTCCGGTTGCCGACTGGCCAGTTCGGGGAACCGGGCCTCCAGCGCCTCGGCGACACGCTGATGCCAGTGCTTGCGTTCGCGCTTGAGCAGCGTCGTGTAGGCAGCGTCGCGCACCAGCGCGTGCTTGAAGGCGTAGGTAGCCTGTGGCGGGCGGCCCCGCACGTAGACCAGGCCGGAGTCGACGAGCTGCCCGAGCAGCGCCTGCAGCGTGTGTTCGGCCAGCTGCGTTATCGCCGCCAGGACGTCGTAGGCGAACTCGCGCCCGAGCACGCTCGCCTGCTGTGCCAGCGCGCGCGCTTCGCCGAGCCCGTCGAGTCGCGTGAGGAGCGAGCCGCGCAAGGTCGGCGGGATGCTCATCGTCGGCGCCGGACCGGGTTTCGCCTCATGCGCGCGCTCGAGGATCGCCGCACTCATCTCCTCGACGAACAGCGGCACGCCATCGGAGCGTTCGACCAGCTGGTCACTCACTGACGCAGGCAGGTCGTCCCCCAGCAGACTGGTTACCATGGCGCGGATTTCTGTCGCGGGCAGGCTCGTCAGGGTCTCGCGCGAGACGTGGCCGAGTCCCGACCAGGCGCGCCTGAAGTCCGGACGGTGGGTGATGAGCAACAGGATCGGCAGGGTTCGAACGTCGTCGACCAGCAAGTCGAGCAGCTCCAGTGACGTCGGGTCGCTCCACTGGGCATCCTCGAAAACGATCAACAACGGCTTGCGCTCGGCGCGCAGCCTGAGCTGGGCGCGGCACGCCTCCAGCGTATGCCGGCGCTGGGCCGCCGGATCGGGCGTCGCTTCGGTGACGGCCCCGTCCGCGGCCTGCGCCCCGATCAACCTGGACAACCAGTGTTGAGCCTCGACCCGCTCCGAGGGCGTGCCCGCGACCACGGAGTGCAACTTGTCGAAGCACTCCGCTGCGCTGTCGCGATGGGTTATCCCGGCCAGGTAGCGCAACTGCGCCGCCACCGGGTAAAAGGCGCTGCTCGTGTGCATCGGCGAGCACTGGTAGAGCAGGTAGGTGCCATCCTCGCCGGCGATCTCGACCAGGCGGGCGGCCAGACGCGATTTCCCCATCCCCGGTTCGCCGCCCAATAACACCACTTGCCCGGACCCGGTCGCCGCCCGGCGCCAGTGTGCCTGCAGCCGACGCAGGACGTCCGCCCGCCCGACCAGCGGTGTCAGGGAACGGCCGCGTTCGGCGCGAAACAGGGATTCGTGGTGCGCTGCCGCGATCACCCGCCACACCTGCGTGCTGCTCGCGAGGCCCTTCAGTCGCTGTCGGCCGAAATCTTCCAGTTCGAACACATCGCCCAGCAGCGCACGGGTCTGGCCGTCGATCAGGATCGCGTCGGCCGGGGCCAGTGCCTGCAGGCGTGCGGCGAGATTCGGGGTCTGGCCGATCACGCTCTCCTGCTCGATCGCCGTCTCGCGGGTGATCTCGCCGACCACGACTTCACCGGTAGCAATCGCCAGGCGAACCTGCAACGACGAACCGCCGCCCGCACCGCCGGGAGCCCGCGGTCGCGGCACCTGATCGACGATGGCACGCGCCGCACGCACCGCGTTTTCCGCATAGCGCTCCGATGCCAGCGGATAGCCGAACACTCCGCTCACGGCATCACCGACGTAGCGGGT
Source organism: Gammaproteobacteria bacterium (assembly GCA_041623575.1). GTDB lineage: Bacteria > Pseudomonadota > Gammaproteobacteria > JAHELT01 > JAHELT01 > JAHELT01. The sequence continues at coordinate 1,054 of JBFJWO010000045.1, read as the reverse complement.
GACGTAGCCGTTGTGGTCGCGGATGCAGCGGCTGACGCATTGCTGATAGTCGCTCAGCACACGCAGCCAGTCCTCCGGATCGAGCGCCTGGCTCCAGCCCACCGAGTTGACGATGTCGCAAAAGAGGACGCTGAGCTGCCGGCGTTCCCGACCGCCCGTCAAAGCAGTCCCGCAACCCGCACAGAATCGGCCGGACAGCGGGTTGATCTCACCGCATGCCGCACAGGCGCGGCCCACGGTGGTGCCACACTCGCTGCAGAACTTCGCCGCGGGCGCACATTGCGCACCGCAGCGTGAACACTGCATTCGGTCCATCCCCTGTTACCAGGCGAGATGGTTACATAAATCCGGCAGGGGACCAAGGCTCGCCCGAGCGTGCGGCAGCGGCCACGATCGCCGATCCGTTACGCGGCGACGGGGTCCGAGGAAGAGCGACCCCCGCGTCGCCACGACGGGCGCAGCCGCTTTGCAACCGTGGCGAGTGGCCTCGTGGCCGTTCGACGGTTGCACAGACATCGACCCACACTTTCAGTCATGACCTGGCCACAATCCAGTTCAATCGTCGACCGCAACACAAGCCGGGCCGCCGACATGGGTCAACGCCACGCGCCGACATCGCGGTCGCGCTGCAGAGCCGGTCGCCGGCAAGCGCCTGATCGGTCCCGCTAGGCGTCGTCTAGGCGCCGGGTCGATCGGTGGCCGCGCGGCGCCGGCTGGGCGGATCGGGCGGGCGCGCTGCGCGATGCGCCGGCGCCGATACGAAATCCTCGACCTCGATCGAGTCACCCTGGTGGAGAATCGCACACGCGAGGCCGAGTTTCTCGACCTCGTTCTTGAAGCCCGCCTCGTCGGCAGGATTCAAGCGCCTGCTGAAAAGGCCCGGACAATCGTAGTGACAGGGAATCACCAGTCGGGGCTCGATCGTCCTGACGGCGCGCAAGGCCTCCCCTTCATCCATCGTGTTGCCGACGGTTCGTCCCCCGATCGGCAGCATCAGGACATCCGTTTCCCCCAGTCCCGCCCATTCCTTCTCGTGCAGCAGGCTGTCCCCCAG
>JBFJWO010000044.1:0-15614 GCA_041623575.1 Gammaproteobacteria bacterium | reverse complement strand
GGTGAGCGCGGGCGAGCTGCCGCCGACGCTCGCGGTGCGGCGTCTGCTCGCCCTGTTCACCGACCCCACCGGCCGCGAGGAACCGTTCGAATGATCGGCAAGCTGAACCACGTCGCCATCGCCGTCCCCGACCTGGAGGCGGCCGGCGCGCTCTACGCCGAAACGCTCGGCGCCCGGGTCTCCGCCCCGCTCGAGCTGCCCGAGCACGGCGTCACCACGGTATTCGTCGAGCTGCCCAACACCAAGATCGAGCTGCTGCACCCGCTCGGTGCCGACTCGCCCATCGCCGGCTTCCTGGAGAAGAACCCGCGCGGCGGGATGCATCACGTCTGCTACGAGGTCGAGGACATCGCCGCGGCGGCCGCTACGCTCGCTGCCAGCGGCCTGCGCGTGCTCGGCGACGGCCGACCGCGGACCGGGGCGCACGGCAAGCCGGTATTGTTCCTGCACCCGGCGGACTGCGCCGGCACGCTGATCGAACTCGAGCAGGTCTGAGCGACGGTGGCGACGCTGCGCCTGGACGCGCTGGCCGTTCCCGGGCTGGCACCGGCCTCGCTCGAACTCGGCGCGGGCGACTGTGCCGGCATCAGCGGCCCGTCCGGCAGCGGCAAGAGCCGCCTGCTGCGCGCCATCGCCGACCTCGACCCGCACGGCGGTGAGGTCTGGCTCGACGACGTTGCCTGTGCCAGCGTGCCCGCGCCGCGCTGGCGCCGGGACGTCACGCTGTTGCCGGCGGAAAGCGCCTGGTGGCACGACACCGCGGGCGAGCACTTCCGCCTGCCGGGCGCGCTCCCGCTCGAGCGCCTGGGCCTGCAGGCCTCGCAACTCGAACAGCCGGTGAGCGAGCTGTCCACCGGGCAGCGCCAGCGCCTCGCGCTGCTGCGAGCGCTGGAGAACCGGCCGCGCGCGCTGCTGCTCGACGAACCCACGGCGGCGCTGGACGCCGAGAACATCGAGCGGGTGGAGGCGTTCGTGCGCGACTACCGCGAGAGCGCCGGCGCCGTGGTGTTGTGGGTCGGTCACGACGCGCGGCAACTCGACCGGGTCGCCAACCGCCGCGTGGCGGTGCGCGACGGCGCGCTGGTGAGTGCCGCATGAACGTGATCGCGCTCGATCACTGGGACCTCGCGGGGGCCGCCGCCCTGGTGCTGGCGCTCGGCCTGAGCAGCCTGTGGCTGCAACTGGGGCTCGCCCGGCAACTCCTGGTAGCGGGCGTTCGCACGGTCGTTCAACTGCTGCTGGTCGGCGTCGTGCTGAAGACGGTGTTCGCCGCCGAACACCCGCTGTGGACGGCGCTGATCGGCACCGTCATGCTGCTGGTCGCCGCGCGCGAGGTCACCAGCCGCCAGGGGCGCGACCTCGCCCGCGGCAAGCTGTTCGCCTCCGCCCTGCCCTCGCTGCTGCTGTCGTGCGCGGCGGTGCTGGTGCTGACCCTGGTGGTGTTCATCGACACCGATCCCTGGTACGAGCCGCGCTACGCGATCCCCATCTTCGGCATGCTGCTCGGCAACGCGATGACCGGCGTAGCGCTCGGCCTCAACACCTTGATGAAGAACGTCGCCACCCAGCGCCAGGCCGTCGAGCAACGCCTGATGCTGGGCGCCACCCGGGTCGAAGCGCTGGCCGACATCCGCCGCGAGGCCATGCGCGGCGCCATGATCCCTACCGTCAACGCGATGGCGACCGCCGGCATCGTCAGCCTGCCGGGCATGATGACCGGTCAGATCCTCGCCGGCACGCCGCCGGTCGAGGCGGTCAAGTACCAGATTCTGGTAATGTTCATCATCACGGCCAGCACCGGATTCGCCATCCAGATGGCCCTCGCCGCAACCGCCCGGATGCTGTTCGACGAACGCCACCGCCTGAGGCTGGACAGGGTCCGCAAACGCGCCAACCAGACATGAGCTCCGCCAACCAGTTCTCGCTGCTGCGCCAGCGGCGTTTCGCCCCGTACTTCGTCACCCAGTTCCTCGGCGCGTTCAACGACAACGTCTTCAAGAACGCGCTGATCATCTTGATCGCCTTCCAGTCGGTGGAGATGAGCGCCGCCGACAGCGCCACCCTGGTGAACCTCGCGGCGGGCCTGTTCATCCTGCCCTTCTTCCTGTTCTCGGCCACCGCCGGGCAACTCGCCGACAAGTACGAGAAATCGATGCTCATCCGGCGTATCAAGGCCGCCGAGATCGGCATCATGCTGATCGCCACGCTGGGCTTCTACCTCGGTGACCTGACGTTGCTGATCGCGACGCTGTTCCTGATGGGCACCCAGTCGAGCATGTTCGGCCCGATCAAGTACGGGATCCTGCCCCAGCACCTCGCCGAGCACGAACTGACCGGCGGCAACGGGCTGGTCGAGATGGGCACCTTCGTCGCCATCCTGCTCGGCAACATCGCCGGCGAGCGCCTGCTCGGCGTCGGTCAGCTCGGCGCCGCACTCGTGTGCGTCACGCTGCTGGCCGTGGCCACGGCCGGCTATCTCGCGAGCCGCCGCATTCCGCCCGCCGCGCCGGTGGCACCGGAGCTGCCCATCAACTGGAACCCGGTCACCGAGACCTGGCGCGGCATGCTGAACGCCCGGGGTAACGTCGCGGTGTTCAACTCGATCCTGGGCGTGTCGTGGTTCTGGTTCCTGGGTGCCACCTACCTCGCCCAGCTACCCAACTTCACGCGCCTGGACCTCGGCGGCGACGCGGCGGTCTACACGCTGCTGCTGGCGACGTTCTCGGTCGGCATCGGCACCGGGTCGCTGCTGTGCGAACGGCTCTCGGGCGGGCACATCGAGATCGGGCTGGTGCCGCTCGGCGCCATCGGCCTGAGCGTGTTCGGCGTCGACCTCTACGCCGCGGGCACGCTGGCGCCGGCGGCAGAACTGCGCTCGCCGGCGGAGTTCCTCGCCCTGGCCGGCGGCTGGCGCGTGCTGCTGGACGTGGCCCTGCTCGGAATGTTCGGCGGCTTCTACATCGTGCCGCTGTACGCGCTGATCCAGACCCGCAGCGCACCCAGCCACCGCTCGCGGGTGATCGCCAGCAACAACATCCTCAATGCCTGCTTCATGGTGGTCTCGGCGCTGGTCGCCATTACCCTGCTGCGCGCCGGCCTCGATATCCCCCAGCTGTTCCTGGTCGTGGCGGTGATGAACGCCGCGGTCGCGATCTACATCTTCCGGCTGGTTCCCGAGTTCCTGCTGCGCTTCCTGATCTGGGTGCTGATCCACTCGGTCTACCGCGTCGACAAGCGCGGGCTCGACAACATCCCCGCCAGTGGCCCGGCGCTGCTGGTCTGCAACCACGTGAGTTTCGTCGACGCGCTGGTGATCGCCGGCTGCGTGCAGCGCCCGGTGCGCTTCGTCATGTACTACAGGATCTTCGAGTTGCCGGTGCTCAGGTTCGCCTTCCGCACCGCGGGCGCGATCCCCATCGCCGGGCACAAGGAAGACCCGGCGCTGCTGGAGAAGGCCTACGAGGACATCGACGCCGCGCTGGCGGCGGGCGAAGTCGTGTGCATCTTTCCCGAGGGGCAGATCACCCGCGACGGCGAAATGAACCCGTTTCGCCCGGGTGTCGAGCGCATCATCGAACGGCGCCCGGTGCCGGTCGTGCCGATGGCCCTGCGCGGGCTGTGGGGCAGCATCTTCAGCCGCCAGGGCGGGCGGGCCCTGGCGCGTTTCCCGCGCCGGATCTGGTTTCGCATCGCGCTGGTCGCCGATCGGGCGCTGGCGCCGGCGGACGTCACCGCCGAGGGCCTGCGAGCATCGGTGCTGGCGCTGCGCGGCGAGGCGCGCTGAGCGGCACAAGGCCCTCAGCGCCAGTAGTGGTCGGCGTCCTGACCGCCCGAGAAGCCGATCTTGCGGCCGTATTCGACCAGCGCCGCGCGGGCCTGGTGCAGCTCGTCGAACGGCCCGACGTCCTCGCCCTCGCGGGTCGCGAAATACCACTTGTCGCCGACGGTGAAGAACCGGCCCGAGCGAAAAGGTACGGCGCCGGACTCGCCCCGGCGGTTGCGCATCTGGTTGTTCTCGCGACGCTCGCGAGGGTTGGCCCACGGGTCGCGCGCCGCGGTCGCCATCGCCTCCTTCAGCATCGCCTCGGAGTAGACCCTGGTCTTGACGCCGCGCGGCTCGGCGATCTCGAAGTAGTGGATGCGGCAGTCGGCGAGCTGAACGCGATCACGATCGCGCAACCGGCGGCGCTGGATACGCCGGCCGTTGACGTAGGTGCCGTTGGTGCTGAGCAGGTCCTCGATCCAGTACTCGTCGTCCCTCAGCACCAGCGCGGCATGGTGCGCGCTCACCGTGCGCACGCCGAGCACGATGTCGTTGTCCTTGGCCCGCCCCAACCGGTAGGCGTCCTGCTCCAGGGCCAGCTCCCGGTTACCGTCGACGTCCTCGATGTTGATCAGCCGCCGCAAGCCGCGAGCCCCCGCAGACGCATGCAGTCAGTCCTCGAGCTTGAGATCGCCGGTTCCGGGCGGGGGCGGCGGCGCCGGACGGGGCTCGGGTTGCAGGTCGCTGCCGGTCGGCGCCAGGCTGAGGTCCGCGAGGTCGGCTTCGAAGGCCGGCGTGTCCACGTGCTCGGCCAGCTCGGCACCCGCAGGCGCGATACTGAGTTCGCCGAGGTCGGCCTCGAACGGCGGCGGCGGCGCGTGGTCGTCGAGCAGGTCGGCGCCCGGTGCGGCAACGCTGAGCTCGCCGAGGTCGGCGACGAACGGCGCCGGCGGCGGGTGTGCGTCGAGCATGTCCGCACCCACCGGGGCCACCGACAGGCCGGCCGTGTCGGGCGGTGGCGGGGGCGCGGGGCGGACCTTTCCTGCGCGCAGATCGGCGCCCGGCGCGGCAAGCTGCCAATCTTCCGGCGGGGATTCGGGTGGCGGGGATTCGGGTGGCGGCGCCGGTGCGGCGGCGGACACCGGCCGGGTCGGCGTCTCCCGGGCCGGCGAGCGCGGCGCGTGCTCGCCGACGGCTTCGACCTCGCATTGCGCGCCGACCTTGCGCAGCGCGGCCGCGTACTTGCGGGCGGTGGGCTCGTCGACGTCTTTCTTGATCACCACTCGGCGACCGCTGAACAAGGCCTCCACGCGCCGCGCATCGGCCTTGAACAGCCGCTGGAAACTGCTCTTGACGGACGCCTCGTCGGCGCCCGTCACCAGCTTGCCGGCAAACACGATCCGGTAACCGCCCGCACTCATCGCCGCTGATTGATCCGTTGTACGAGTCGACAGCTCAGATGCGCTTTATTAGACTCGAATACCTGCCTAGCGCCAAGTGCAAAAGTCACACCATGAACGACGTCATCAGTGAGAACCGCCGCTACGTGCGGCGCAGCCTGAAGAGCCGGGTCACGGTGGTGCGACGCGAGCCGCGCGAGCACCTGGGCACCCTGGTAGACGTCTCCGAGCACGGAATTGGCGTGACCGGCTATACGCCCAACCGCCCGGGCGAGCGCTATCCCCTGGCATTGCTGCACCTGCCCGAGGAGCCGGACGGTTCGCGGCTGGTACCGTTCGACGCCCAGTGTGCGTGGTGCCGCCAGATCAGCGAGGCCAATTACGTGAGCGGTTTCTCGTTGACCGACCTGCCGGACGCGGCGCGCGCCGTGTTCGACAAACTCTAGCCCGAATCTTGCAGGCGGCACGGGGCCGAGAGCATGAGCATATCCAAGGGCCGGTCTCGCTCCACGCGCCGGGCGCGCTGCGGGATGCGGATATCGATCGCTTGGGCGATGAAAGGCAAGCCGTAGCGCCTTCGCCCGGTAGCCCGAATCCTGCGAACGGTGAATCCAATGAGCAAACCCGAGGTCGAATCAGGAACGCGCCGCCCGTGAGCAACGATCTCATCAAACGCCTCGACGCCACGTTGTTGACGGACCTGTCGCGCCAGGCGCTGGCCTCGCCGCGCCTGCGCGACAACCACAACTTCCATCAACGCCCGGAAGACCGGGTGCAACGCCTGTGCATCGCGCTGGAGCCCGAGAGCTACGTGCGCCCGCACCGCCACCCGGAAAAGGACAAGTGGGAGTTCCTGCTCGCCCTGCAGGGCAGTTGCCAGCTGGTGCTGTTCGACGACCACGGCACGGTCATCGAGCGCCTGCGCCTGAGCACCCAGGGGGAGTTGCGCGGCATCGAGATCGCGCCCAACACCTGGCACACGCTGCTCGCCGACAGCACCGGGACGGTGATCCTCGAGATCAAGCAGGGTCCGCACGCGCCGGTGGCTTTCTCCAATTTCGCCGACTGGTCGCCGCGCGAGACCAGCCCCGAGGTGCGCAGGTTCCAGGCCTGGTGTCGCACCGCCAACCCCGGCGCGCGCTACGAGATCAAGCATCACGCCTGAGCAACGCCCATGGTGGGAGCGCAAGGCGCTGGCGGAGATGGACGCCGGCGAGTGGGAGTCTTTGTGCGACGGTTGCGCGCGCTGCTGCCTGCTGAAGCTGGGCGGCCCCGGCCGGGGCGAGGTCCACTACACCCAGGTGCACTGCCAGCTGCTGGACGCCGATACCTGCCGGTGCCGCGACTATGGCGAGCGCCTGCGACGCGTCGCGGACTGCGTGCAGGTCAGCACCGATCCGCAGGTCCTGGCCGCCCTGCCCCGGACCTGCGCCTACCGGCGTCTCGCCGAAGGGCGCGGCCTGGCCTGGTGGCACCCGCTGGTGTCCGGCGATCCCGACAGCGTGCACCGGGCCGGCGTCAGCGTGCGCGCTCGCACCCAGCCGCAGTCCGCGGTGCACCCGGGCGAACTCGGCCTGCACATCGTCGAATGGCCGCACAGCGAGCCACCGGCGAGCGGCGGGACTAGAGCACGACGCGCTGGGCCAGGGCGGCGGTGGTCTCGCTGAGGCGCCCGGTGAGGGTCTTGACCAGGACCTTCAGAAAGCGGTTCTGGCATTCGGTAGAGGCGCGCTCGATCAGCTTGGCGTTGACCCGGATCAGCGAGACGTCGGTGTGGGCGCTGACCGACGCGGTGCGCCGCGCGCCCGAGACATACCCCATCTCGCCGAAACAGTCCCCTTCCTGGATACGCTCGATGACCAGGTCCGCCTTGGTCACCGACACCACGCCCTTGGCCAGCACGTAGAAGCCGTCGTCGATCTCGTCCTCGGTGATGATGGCCTCGCCGGCGCGCACGTTGGTCCACTCGAAGCTGCGCAGGAACTCCCAGATCTCGGTGTCGGAGAACTCGCGGAAGAACGCCAGCGAGCGGGCGATCTCGAAGCGGTCCTGCAGGCCCGTCTCGCCCTGCGTCGGCGCCAGCACGTCGACCACCACCGAGAGGTCGGCGGCGACGTCCAGCGCGGTGCGGTAGCGCCTGTCGACTTCCTTGCGCAGCATCTTGCGCACCACGATGTCGATACCTTCCGGCAGGTCCGAGCGGTAGGCGGCGAGTTCCTTGGGCTGCTCGTTGTTCACCCGCTGGTAGATCTCCTGGAAATTGTCGCCGCTGAACGGGTTGACCCCGGTCAACATCTGGTAGGCGATCACGCCGAGCGAGAAGATATCGGTGGCGTAGGTCACCGTGGCGTTGGAGATCTGTTCCGGGGACATGTAGGAGGGCGTGCCGATGACCACCCCCTCGACCTGGGTCTGCGAGTAGTCCTCGCGCTTGATCAGGGCAATGCCGTAGTCGGTGATCTTGACGTCGTTCTGGGGCGTCAGGAGGATGTTGGAAGGCTTGATGTCGCGGTGCGTGACGCCCTGGCGGTGCGCGTGATCGAGCGCCTTGGCGATCTTGTAGATCACCTCGATGACGAAGTTCACCGGCAGCAGGTTATCGGGCCGGGAGAAGTCGTTGAGCGTCTTGGCGTCCTCGACGTACTCCATCACCAGGTAGCACAGGTGATCCTCGTGGATGTCGGCGTCGTAGACGTGGACGATGTTGGGATGATCGAGGAAACTCGACGCCGACGCCTCGTTGAAGAACATCTTGCGATTGCGCTCGGCGTTGCGCTTGTCGTCGAAGAACTTCGGGTTGGCGACCTTGATGGCGACGCGGCGGTGATTGAAGGGATCGTCGGCCTCGTAGACCACCCCCATGTTGCCGCGACCGATCTCCCTCTGGATCTCGTACTTGCCCAGCTTCTTCGGCACCTTGGCCATCGCATCGTCCGGGAATCAAAACGCTGGATTGTAGCCTCGATGCCGCGGGCAGCGATACCGCGCCGCCACGCGGCGCGGCGCGGCACTCAGGCCGCGAGTACGTAGTGATGGGCCAGGAACGAGCGCACGTAGCAGGGCAGGTGCTCGGGCAGTGCGAGGTAGCGGCCGAAATCGCGCTCGACGCCGGAGGTCTCGTCGTCGCGGCCGTACCAGTGCCGCCAGGCGCGGCAGAACACCTCGTGCTCGCTGGTTTCGAAGGCGTTTGCGTAGTCGGTGACAGTCATGGCGGCGGGTCCCGCATCGATTTCCTGCCCGCACTAGCGGCCAGCCCCGGGAAACCTTTCGCCGGGCCGACGCGAGCGTAGCCACGACAGGCGTTGCAATTATCTGAACATTGTTTTTCAATGCCGCCGAACCTCGGCGGGAGAGCGCATCAGTGGGACGGCGCAGCGATCACACGCGCGAACAGTTGCGCGACATGGCCATCGACTCGGCGGCGGCGCTGATCGACGAAGGTGGCCTGCAGGTGGTGACCGCGCGCAAGGTCGCCGCCGCCATGGGCTACACGGTGGGCACGCTGTACCTGGTGTTCCGCAACCTCGACGACCTGGTCCTGCACGTCAACGCGCGCACCCTGGACAGCCTGTACGAGGACCTGCGCGCGATCGACGAAGATCTCGTGCCGCGCGCCTTTCTCAGGGCGCTTGCGGGACGCTACGTCCGTTTCGCCGTGCAGCACACGCGGCGCTGGAGCGCGGTGTTCGATCACCGCCCCGGCGGCGAGGAAGTGCTTCCCGCCTGGTACCAGGCGCGTGTCGACGGGTTGTTCGCGCTGCCGGAACGCTCGCTCGCCCTGCTCGCTCCGGCGCGACGTCAGGACACACCGCAACTCGCCGCCCGCGCGTTGTGGGCCGGGGTGCACGGAATCGTGGTGCTCTCGCTGGACGGCAAGCTCGCCCTCGGTCCCGGGCGTGGCAGCGACCCCGACCTCCTCGGCGGACTGGTCGAATCGCTGGTCAGCAACTACCTCGTCGGCTACACGGGTGAACGCTCCCCCTAGGCGCGTGGGCCGCCGCTCGCCGCTCCCCGGCAGCCGCCCCGGCCCGGCACGCCAACGGCCCCTGGCCGCCTCACGCACCCGGGGTCCGAGCCGAAGGTCGCTTTTCAGCATCCCGGCAGCGATCGGTTAAACTAGGCGCTCGTCGAACCGGGCCCTGGTGCCGCGGTCCGGCGCGCCAAGTCGATGCGCCCGAACGCCTTCGATTACGCAGCGGGGCTCACGCGCCCCGCGCCGGCCCCCGGAATCCGGAGCCGGCGTGAACACAACGCTGGCGGGACGCTCGGCGGGATCGATCTGCGACCCCCCGGCATCCGCGTCACGCCGCCACTCGACAGGAGGCTGGCTTCATGAGCCGCGAAATGAATCTGCAGATCGCCGTCAAGTTCATGAACTGGCGAATGCGCAAACCGGCCGATCTGGCCGCCGAGGGAATCCCGCTGCCGCCCGCGCTGGAGGGCTCTTCGGAGCCGGTCATCGTCGCCGAACGCGACAACGCGATCGACTTCTTCACGCGCGAAGACCTGCCCGATTTCTCGGGGGACATCGGCGCGGCCTGGGAAGTCGTGGACAAGATGGGCGGCAAGCTGGTGTCGATATCGCGCAACCTGATGGGCAAGTGGGTGGTGATGGTGAACACGCCCATGGGCACCAAGCAGTTCTCCGCGGACGATGCGCCCGAGGCGATCTGCCGCGCCGCGCTGGTGCTGAGTGCCCGGGGTTGAACGGGCGCCCGCCGACGCTCAGGGCTTGGACAGCAGCCTGATCAGGCTGGAGGTGTCCCAGCGCCCGCCGCCGCGCTCCTGAACCGCGGCGTAGAACTGATCCACCAGCGCGGTCACCGGAAGCCGCGCGCCGCACTCCCGCGCCTGGCTGAGGCAGATGTCGAGGTCCTTGCGCATCCAGTCGACGGCGAAACCGAAATCGAACCGGTCCTCGACCATGGTCACACCGCGGTTGTCCATCTGCCACGACTGGGCGGCGCCCTTGGAGATCACCTCGAGCACGCGCTTTGCGTCGAGGCCCGCGCGCCCGGCGAAGTTCAACCCTTCGGCCAGCCCCTGCACCAGTCCGGCGATACAGATCTGGTTGACCATCTTGGTCAACTGACCGCTGCCGGCCGGCCCCATCAGGGTGACGGCGCGGCCGTAGCTCTCCATCGCCGGTCGCGCCGCCTCGAAGGCCGACTCGGCACCGCCCACCATGATCGTGAGCTGGCCGTTCTCCGCGCCCGCCTGCCCGCCGGAGACCGGCGCGTCGAGGAACTCGCAGCCGCGTTCGCCCGCCACCGCGGCGAGCTCTCTCGCCACGCTCGCCGAGGCGGTGGTGTGATCGACGAAGATGGCGCCCGGGGCAAGCTCGTGAAACGCTCCCTGCTCGCCCAGCGTGACTTCGCGCAGGTCGTTGTCGTTGCCCACGCATGCGCACACGATCTGCGCGCCCGCCGCGGCGGCGCGAGGCGTCGGCGCGCTCGTACCGGTGTGCTGACCCAGCCAGGCCTCGGCCCGGGCCCGCGTGCGATTGTAGACAGTGACTTCGAAACCCGCGCTCGCCAGGTGGCCAGCCATCGGGTAACCCATCACGCCCAGACCGATAAACGCCGCTTTGCGCACCGCCATTCCCCCGTCAGAAAGACGCTACGATAGCAAACCGCGGCGCGGTCACAAAACGCGGTCGCGGGTTGTGAAGCCCCGCGCTTACCCTTTAACCTTCGCACCGTCGACAGCTCGCCAGTGGAACCCGATACATGAAAAAGTGGGAATGCATCGTCTGCGGCTTCATCTACGACGAAGCCCTGGGGCTGCCGGAGGAAGGCATCGCGCCGGGCACCGCCTGGGAGGACATCCCGGACGACTGGGAATGCCCGGACTGCGGCGTCTCCAAGGACGACTTCGAGATGATAGAGATCACCGCCTGAGCCTCGGCGCCAGGCCGAGCGGCCGATGAGAACCCGCAGGCGCTCCGAGCGGGGCGAGAAAACAGCGACGATGGCCCTTCGACCCTGAGGTCGACACCGCGCCTGGCGCCCCCCGCCCCGGGCGCGTTCCCGCACCAGACCTGAGGCCCCGCGCCTCGCCACGGAGGGCGCAGCGGGTCGTCACCGCGCGACAATCCTGGTCAGTTCCTGCCACCAAAACCGCTCGCCGCGACCGATCCGGTAGCGCCGACAGCACCTGCGGTTCGCGGAGTGCGCGCCGAAGTGTGAACCACGGCACGCTTCGGGGCGCCGCGCGCGCGTGGTTTGCCTGCTTCCCGTGACGCAGCGCACATTTCCCCGCGGCGCAGGCACGGCGGCTGCATCGACCTCCGCCATGGCACAGCCAGGCACACTTCGCACCCTCGGCCCGACGGCGACCCAGCCGATGATCTCGCTCGACCTGCTGGGCAAGATGATGCGCAGCCTCAGCGCCGAGCAGCTGGCGAAACTGCCGGTCGAGAAGCTCCCCGAGCAGGTGCCGGAACTGGTGTTCACCATCGGCACGCCGGAGAAGAACGCCGTGCTCGAAGACCTGCTGATGCGCCGCGACGGAGAGCGCATCGCGCGCCAGGTCGACGACGTCGAGAAGTACGGCAAGCCGCTGGCCGAAGCGTTTCGGTTCGCCGAGACACTCACCGCGCCGCCCGTGGTTCGCGAATTCGTCAAGCAGGTCGAGGCGCTGTCCGCACTGCTCGGCGAGAGCCGCACGGAGGCCGATCGCGAGCGCGTCGCCCGCCGCGGCGAGGTCGTGCTGGAGCTGCTGCCGAAGGTCGCCGCGAGCCCCTACCTCAAGGCCGAGCGCCTGCTGGTGGAGCTGGCCGCCGACACCACCGATCGGGCGGTTCGCCAGCGCGTGCGCCGGGCCCTGCAGCGCTTCACGCGCACGCTCGCTCCGGCGCAGCGCGCGATGGCCACCTTCAACGGCCAGCGCATCGCGCTCGCCAACCAGGAAATGGCCGCCCTGCGCAAGCGCCTCAAGCGGGCCGCCACCAAGCAATCGCGGCTGCTGGCCGAACTCGACGACGCGCACGCGACCCTCAACTCGCAGCGCTCACTGTGGCGCCGCGCCCTCGGCCGCTACTACTCCAGCGAGGACTACGCCCGAACGCAGGAGCAGATCAAGGAGCTGCTGGCCGCCAAGCAACTCGGTGAAGTGCTGATCGACGACCAGGACCTGGTGCGCTGGCTCGACGCGATCGTCGACGCCACCCTCGACGGGCAGACCCGCCGCAGCGAACCCGTGCAGGGCGTGCACGCCTCGCGGGTGCTGCTCCTGTCGCTGCTGGAGGCGTACTGCCGCCAGCAGGAAGAATCGGCGCTGCAGGTAGCCCGCAACCCGTTCACCCAGGTCGACCCGAAGGAGGCCATGCGTTTCATGCTGGCCTCGGAGCAGTTCATCCTGGACTACTTCGCCAGGAAACAGGAACAGCAGTCCTGCCTGTTGCGCAGCACCGCGCGTACCCGCCGCGAGCGCCTCGGACACCTGATGGACGGCCTGATCCGCGAACTCAAGCGCAACCTGCGAAAACTGTAACTCTCTCTCTCTGCCATCCGCTTCGGCCGCCGCCCCCTGGCGGCCGTTTTTTTTCCGCCGCCTGCCGGCCCGGTCGCATCGCGCGCCGGCTCTGACGGTCGCGGCGGGGAAGGTTACACTTGGGCGCATGCAATACTGCCCTCAATGCGGGTCGCCCGACATCGGCACGCGAATCCCGCCCGGGGACAACCGCCCGCGGCGGGTCTGCGCCGAGTGCGGTTACGTCCACTACCAGAACCCTCGCAACGTCGCCGGTTGCCTGCTCGAATGGCAGGGCCGCGTGCTGCTGTGCCGGCGTGCGATCGAGCCGCGCTACGGCAAATGGACACTGCCGGCCGGCTTCATGGAGAACGGCGAGACCACGGCCGAGGCGGCGGCGCGCGAAACCCGCGAGGAGGCCTGCGCGGAACCGGCGAACCTGCGCCTCTACTGCATGTTCAGCCTGCCGCACATCAGCCAGGTCTACATCATCTATCGCGGCGAGCTACGTGCGGGGGTCCACCGCGCCGGCGAGGAGTCGCTCGCCACCGAGCTCTACGGCGAAGGCGAGGTACCCTGGGCGGAGCTCGCCTTCCCCGTGGTCGGCGAAAGCCTGCGCTTGTACTTCGCCGACCGGCGCAAGGGCGATTTCAGCGTGCACACGGGCGACATCGTGCGCCGCGGCGGGCGCGCGCTCGAGATCCGCCACGATTGAGCGTCACGGCTCGGGCGCGTCCTCGCGCTCTTGCAGCCTGGCGCGGATTTCTCGCAGGCGCGCCGTCGGCAGGCGGGGGCCGAACTCCGTGACCAATGCCGCGGAGGCGGCGCTCGCCAACGCGCCGGCACGCGCGTAGTCCATACCGCGGCACACCCCGTAGAGAAAGGCGCCGGCAAACATGTCGCCGGCGCCGACAGTGTCGACCGCGCGCACGGGTACGCCGGCGATCTCGATCACGTCGCGCCCGTCGAAGGCCAGCGCACCCTGTGGCCCGAGTGTCACGACGAAGCGCCGGGTGAGGCCGCGCAGGTGCCCGAGCGCCTCGTTCAGGTCCTCGCAACCGGCGAGCCCGCATGCCTCGCTCTCGTTGCAGAACAGCAGGTCCACGCCCTCGGCGATCATCTCGGTCAACCCCTCGCGGCAATGCACCACCATGTTGAGATCGGAGAGCGTGATCGCCACCGCGACGCCTGCCTCGCGCGCGGCTGCACGCGCGCGGGCGACGGCACCCCGCGCGCTCTCGGAAGCCGCGAGATAACCCTCGATGTAGAGGTAGCGCGACAACGGGATGGCTTCGGGCACCACCTCGCGCTCGGACAGGCTCGCCGTGATGCCGAGATGCGTGTTCATGGTGCGATCGGCGTCCGGGGTGACGAACACCAGGCAGGTGCCGGTCGCGCCGGGCTCGCGGTTGTCCTCGCGCACGTTGGTGTCCACGCCGTGGCCGGCCAGGTCGTGGAGATAGAACTCGCCGACTTCGTCGTCGGCCACCTTGCAGGAGTAGAACGCGCGCCCGCCCAGCTGATTGACGGCGATCATGGAGTTGGCCGCCGAGCCGCCGCAGATCCGCCGCCGGTGCAGGCCGCCCAGCGCCTCGATCACCGCCGCCTGGCGCTCGGCCTCCACCAGCGTCATCAGGCCCTTGTCGATGCCCAATTCGGCGAGGCGCTCGGCGCTTACCTGGTACTCGATGTCCACCAGCGCGTTGCCGATGCCGTAAACGTCGTATTGGTTCATTGCGTTACTCGGTTGGAGGAGACAGGCGCACGCTGTCGAGAAAATCGATCACGTGCTGCTGGGTACCGTCGATGTCTTCGCTGAGAATGCCGTGGCGATCGGCGTGGACCATCACGACGTCCTTGTGCGTCGAACCGACCGCATCGTGAACCATGCGCGCGCTGTGCGGGACGACGACCGGATCGCGATCGCCCTGCACGATGCGCAACGGGCAACGTACGTCCGGCAGTCGCCGTTCCAGTTCGCTGACCAGCAGGCGAAGCTCGTAGAGCCCGCGGATGGGCATGTGGCGGTAGTTGATGTCCGGGTGCTCGGAGTTGTTTTCCCGAAACGGCATCACCCCCTCGTAGGAGGACACCCAGCTCACCAGCCGGTTGGCGCCGTGCACCAGCGGCACGAAACGCATGTTGCGATCCTCGAACTTTAGCGGCACGGCGACGGCGCACACCGCCGCGAGTCCGGGCGGGCGATCGGCAGCCAGACGCAGCGCGAGGCTGCCGCCGGTAGAGAACCCCACCACCGCAAACCGCGCGGCGTAGGCGCGCATGATCGCGCAGCCGCGCTGCACCGAAGCCAGCCAGTCCTGCCAGCTGCGCTCGCGCAGGTCCCAGGGCGAAGTGCCATGCCCCTTGAGGCGCACCCCGATGACGGGGTAGCCGAGCGCGGCCAGGCGTTCGCCGAAACCGCGCACCTCGGCGGGCGAGGCGAGAAAACCGTGCACCAGCACCACCCCGAGGTCGTGGTGGTCCTTGGGCAGCTCGAGAAACCAGCTCGGGTCGGCGGTCGCGGTCTGTTGTGCGTTGATCTCGGCGTGACGCGGCTTGGAAAACTGCGCGAGGTCCCAGCGGTGCGCGAGCAACTGGTCGTCGAAGCGCAAGGCGGCGAGCGCCTGCGCCGTGAGCGCGTCGGCGCCGCGGATCGCGTCTGCGACGTGATCGCCGATGACGGTGATCGGCGCCACCTCGTTGGCGTAGACCTCGACGATGTTCTCGAGGCGGACCTCGTCGAAGGAGTGCTCGCGCGCGAGCTTGTCGCTGAAAACGTACTCACCCTCGTCCACGCCGATCAGCCCTGCGTTGCCGGCGTTGGCCAGGAACTGGCGCAGCCCTTCGCCGCCGCCGTCAAGGATCGCGCTGTAGGCGGCCGGGTTGCGCAAGCTGCGGTGCAGGTGCACACCGCTTTCTTTCTGTACCCGCTTGATGCAGGCGTAGAGTATCTGGTGAAACGCCGGCATCGCGATGCG
>JBFJWO010000043.1:0-15657 GCA_041623575.1 Gammaproteobacteria bacterium | reverse complement strand
CCGGCGAAGCGAGTTCGCCGGCGCCGCCGCTCGGCGCGGCGCCCGCCCAGAGCGTGGCCGCGATGTCTCCGGAAGCGCTGCAGGCCGGTCTACCGAAAGAGCCCGCGGCAAGCCTGCCGTTCCCCGATCCGGCGCCGCTGGCCCCGCCGGCGAGCTTGCCGGCGAACGGCGAGACCGTCGCCCGTGCGGTCCTGGCCGAACCCGACACCCCGGACCCCGTGCCCGCCGCGCCGCCGACCACCTCACCCGCGGCGAGCGCGTCGGATTCGGCGGCCGCCGCCGAACCGACCATCGCAACCCGGTCGAGCGAGCCCGTGGCGAACACCGTGGCGATGGCTTCGCCGGCGCCGCTCGCCGAGCGCGCCTCGACCTCGAGCGCGGCCGCCCCGAGCGAGACCTTCGACCAGGACCAGCTGGTGCTGTGGGTCAAGGGCCAGACCTGGGCGGAAGTCACCGACTCAGACGGCGTCAAGCTGTTCTATGGCCTGTACGACTCGCCAGTGCCGCTGCGGGTCTACGGTAACGCGCCGTTCAGCGTGTTCCTGGGCAACTCGCCGGCAGTGTCGCTGCACTTCAACGGCGACCCGCGCGACCAGACGCCGTTCAACCGCCCCAACAACACCGCGCGGTTCTCCGTCGACGCCACCGGCTTGCGCCGGCCCTGACCGTTACGATGGGTCAGCCGGAAACGCGCCAGCGGTGAGCGAGCGTCTTCAGTCCCTGTCCGGCATGCACGACGTGCTGCCGGAAGACGTGCATGCCTGGCAACGCCTGGAGGCCGGCGTGCGCGAGGTGATGGAGGCGTACGGCTACGCAGAGATCCGCACCCCGCTGCTCGAGCACACGGCGTTGTTCGAACGCTCGCTCGGCGCCGCCACCGACGTGGTCGAGAAGGAGATGTACACCTTCGTCGACCGCGACAAGCGCTCGCTCACCTTGCGCCCCGAGAACACCGCCAGTTGCGTGCGCTCGGGTATCCAGCACGGTTTCGTCTACCAGGGGCCGTCACGGCTGTGGTACATGGGTCCGATGTTTCGCCACGAGCGCCAGCAGAAAGGGCGCTACCGGCAATTCAGCCAGTTCGGGGTCGAGGCGTTCGGTCTTCCCGACCCGGACATCGAGGCCGAGATCATTGCGCTCGGGCAGCGCTTGTGGAAACGGCTGGGCATCGATCGCGACGTGCGCCTCGAGATCAACACCCTCGGCACTGCCGCCGAGCGCGCCGCCTACCGGGCGCGGCTGGTCGACTATCTCCAGGCGTGCGAAGGCGATCTCGACGCCGACAGCCGGCGGCGGCTGCACGCCAACCCCTTGCGCGTGCTCGACAGCAAGAACCCCGCGCTGCAGGGACTGATCGAGGAGGCGCCGCGCCTGTGGGACGACCTCGGCAGCGACTCGCGCCGCCACTTCGAGCACCTGCGGGCGTTGCTCGACGCGCTCGACGTGGACTACCGGGTCGTGCCGCGCCTGGTGCGTGGCCTCGACTACTACTCGCACACCGTGTTCGAGTGGGTGACCGAACGGCTGGGCGCACAGGGTGCCGTGTGCGCCGGCGGCCGCTACGACGGACTGGTCGAGCAACTGGGCGGTAAGCCCACCCCCGGGGTCGGCTTCGCCAGCGGGATGGAGCGCCTGCTGCTGCTGATCGCCGAGGTCGGCAAGGCGGTCGAGCCGCCGGCGCCGCACGCCTATCTCGTCCTGCTGGGCGAGCGCGCCGGCGCGGCCGGTCTGGCGCTCGCCGAACGCCTGCGCGACGAGTTGCCGGGACTGCGCCTGCGCACCCACTGCGGGGGCGGCTCGGTGAAGAGCCAGATGCGGCGCGCCGATCGCAGCGGCGCACAGGTCGCGCTGATCCTCGGCGAGGCGGAGCTCGACGGGCGCCAGATCCAGGTCAAGGCGCTGCGCAGCGACGCCGGCCAGCGCAGCGTGGCGTTCGCCGACCTCGCGGCCCACCTCGACGACTTCGTGGCGGCCGGCGCCGCCGATTGAAAATTCTTGCGGGAGCACCCAGTGGCCGAATTCGAAACCGACGAACAACAACTCGAAAACCTGCGCAAGTGGTGGCAGGAAAACGGCCGGGCGGTGATCGTCGGGGTGGTGCTCGGGCTGGGCGCGGTCGGCGGCTGGCGCGGCTGGATCTACTACAGCCAGAACCACGCGGCACAAGCCTCGGCCCTGTATCACACGATGATGACCAACCTCGAGAACGAGCGCCACGACGACGTGCCGACGCTGGCCGAGCGCATCATCGCCGACTATGCCCGCACGCCCTACGCTGAGCTCGCGGCGCTGGCCGATGCGCGTGCCGCCGTCGCGCAGCAGGATTTCGCGCGCGCCCGCGCCCGCCTCGTGTGGGCCAGCGAACATGCCGATCAGCCGGCGGTGCGGGACATCGCCCGGCTGCGCCTGGCGCGTGTGCTGCGCGAGTTGGGCGAGCTCGATGCAGCGCTCGCCGCATTGGAGGCGGCGTTCCCGGCGGTCTTCGAGGCCGCGGTCGAGGAACTGCGCGGGGACCTGTACGTGGCCAGGGACGAGCCGGACAAGGCGCGGGCCGCCTACCAGAAGGCGTTGGGTGCCGAGTTCGCGAGCGCCAACCGCAGCGTGCTGGAGATGAAATTCAACGACCTGCGCCTCGCCGACGATGCCTCTTCATGAATCGCGCCGCCCGCCTGGCGGCGCTGGCGCTGCTAGCGCTGCTGACAGCCTGTAGCGCGACCCCGGACCTCGAACCGCCCGCAGAGCTGGAGGAGTTCACGCCCACCGCCGGCGTGTCGCGCGTCTGGGCCAAGCTCGCCGCGGGCGTCATCGACTATCAGGCCGTGCGCATACGGCCGTTCGCGGGCGGCGGCCAGGTCTTCGATGCCGATCCCGGGGGTGTGGTGATCGCGCGCGACGCCGAAACCGGCAGCCGGACCTGGCGGCTCGATCTGGACGAGCCGATCGCCGCCGGCATCGGCGGCGGCGGCGGGCGGCTGTTCGTGGCCACCCGGCGCGAGCGGCTGATAGCCCTGTCGTTCGAGGGTGAGCGGTTGTGGTCGGTCACCCTGCCGGGCGAAGTGCTGACCCTGCCGGTGGCCGCCGAAGGCTGGGTGGTCGTGCGCAGCGTCGATGGGCGGACGGCGGCATTCGACACGGCCACCGGCGCCCCGGGGTGGACGCACCGCAGCACCGTGCCGCCGCTCAGCCTGCGCGGGGTCGGCGAGCCGCTGATCCACCAGGGCCGTGTGGTGCTGGGCCTCGACAACGGGCGCGTGCTGGTGCTCGGCCTCAACAGCGGCAGCCTGTTGTGGGAGCGCACGGTCGCGGTCCCGCGGGGGCGCTCGGAAGTCGAACGCCTGGTCGACGTGGACAGCCCGCCGATCGCCGACGGTGGCGACCTCTTCGTGGCGGGCTTCCAGGGTCGGGCGGTGCGCCTCGACCTGGCCAACGGAGCCATCCGCTGGTCGCAGGAGCTTTCGACCAACCGCCCCATGGCACTCGACGAGCGGCGGTTGTTCATCACCGACGAGGTGGGTGTGATCTGGGCGCTGGACCGTGAGACCGGCACCGCGTTGTGGAAGCAGGACGGCCTGCGGCGGCGGCGTGTGACCGGCCCGAGCGTGCACGGCGAGTACCTGGCGGTCGGCGACTTCGAGGGCTATGTCCACTGGCTGTCGCGCTTCGACGGCGCCTTCGCGGTCCGCCACCGCATCCACGACACCGCCGTCAGCGAGGCGCCGTTGACCGATCGCGATCGACTGGTGGTGCGCGCCCGCGAAGTGCTGGCCGCCTTGCGGGTCGTGCGCACCGCGCGCTGAAGCCGCGTCGAGCGCGCCATGCCTCGGCCCGACTCGCGACGGCAAGGGCGGCGCGAGGCGGGCCGCCGGCGCGGCGTCGGTCTGCTGCTGGCCCTGGTGGCGGTGCCGTTGACGCTGGCGCTCATCGCCGCACCGCCGTTGATCGGCCGCCATACGCTGTCCAGGCTCGAGGCGACGCTCGTGCGTACCGCCGATGTCGGGGGCGGCGAATTGCGCGTTGGCGCCCGAGAGCGGGGCTGGTTCTCGAGTGTGCTCGACGCACGCCTCTCGATCGCGGGGTATCGCCCGCAGGCGCTCTCGGTGCGCATCGCGCACGGCCCGGTGCGATTGGGCCTGATCCGTGCCGGTCGTTCGCCTTTCGTGGCCGCGAACGTGCAGTTTCACCTCGCCGGGGCCGAGCGCCCCGTTGCCGACGCGGTGCTCCACTTCGGCGGCGACTGGGACGCGCGCGCCTCGCCGCTCGACGTGCAACTGCAGTCCGCGAACGGGCGGCCGGGCGGGGCAGGGCACGCCCGGGTCTCGCGGTTGCAGGCGGCGTTCGAGTTTCGCGCGCGGGCGCGGGCGCTCGCCGTGCGAGCTGTCGCGGCCGACGGTGAACTCGGCGAGGGCGCCGTGCGGTTGCACTGGCGGGACCTGGCGCTGATCGGCGAATACACGCTGGACCGCGACGGTTGGCCGTTTGGCGCGACGTCGGTGCGGGCCGCCCACCTGTACTGGCCGGCGCTCGAGTGGCGCCTGAGCGGTACCGACCTGTCCGCGGCGACGACCGATCACGGCGACTACGTGGCCCTGCGCCTGTCGTTACGGGGCGAGGGCGGCGAGATCGGCGGACAGCGTCTCGGGCCGAGCCTGCTCGACGCCGCGGCCCGGCGGGTCAGCCGCCCGGCGCTCGGCGCGTGGGTGGCGGGCGACAGCCCGGCGGGCGCGCTGTTCGCCGGGGCCGACCTCAGCGTGACCGAGCTGCAGGTGCGCGACGAAACCGATTCGGTGCTGCTGAGCGCCGCCGCGACGGCCGGTTACGCGGCCGCCGACCTCGCCGATCTCGAGCTGAGCCTGGACCTCAGCGTCTCCGAGCCGTTCGCGCGCTCCGTGTTCCGCCAGGCGGCCGAACGCATGCTGGGCGATGCGCAGGTGTTCGGCAAGCTGAGCGAGCTCGACGACGAGGAGCAACGGGCGATCGCCCGCGCTTCGGCCGGCCAGCAGCTCTCGGTGCTGACGGCGCAACGCTACCTGCGTCTCAGCCGGGGGGTCTATTCCACCCGGGTGACGCTGCGCGACGGCGACTGGGCACTGAACGGGCGGCGCATCGCCGTGCGATAATCGACGTTTTTTCGAGCCTTCACGGTCGCTGCGGTGCGATGTCAGGGCGAGCGGGGTGTGGATGGCGAACGTAGTTGCCCTGGTCGGGCGGCCCAACGTCGGCAAGTCGACGCTGTTCAACCGGCTCACGCGCAGCCGCGAGGCGTTGGTGGCGGACGTCCCCGGCGTCACGCGCGATCGCAAGTACGGCTTCGCTCGCCACCCCGATGGCGGCGGCTTCATCGTGGTCGATACCGGCGGGCTGGCCGATGACGTCGACGAGCTGGAAGCGGCGACGGCGCGCCAGGCGCGCGAAGCGATCGCCGAGGCCGACCTGGTGCTGTTGCTGCTCGACGCCCGCGCCGGCCTGACGGCGGGTGACGAGCTGATCGTGGCCGACCTGCGCCGCCAGTCCAAGGCGGTGCTCGCGGTGGTAAACAAGGTCGACGGGCTCGACGAGCGCAGCGCCACGGCCGAGTTCCACGCCCTCGGGCTCGCGTCGCCGCTGGCGGTGGCCGCCTTGCCGGGACGAGGCGTTGCGCGCCTCGTCGACGCAGTGATGGAGCGTCTCGTCGGCGCCGCGCAGGCCGCCTCGCCCGATCCGCCCGAGGCGGCGGACGGGCGCATCCGGGTATGCGTCGTCGGACGCCCCAACGCCGGCAAGTCGACCCTGGTCAATCGCCTGCTCGGCGAGGAACGCATGATCGCTTCCGAGTTGCCGGGCACCACGCGCGACAGCGTGGAGATCCCGTTCGAGTTCGCCGGCCAGGCATACACGCTGATCGACACCGCGGGCGTGCGCCGCCGGGGCCGGGTCCGCGAGGCGGTGGAGAAGTTCAGCGTGATCCAGGCGCTGGCCGCGATCGAGAGCAGCCACGTGGCGATGCTCATGCTCGATGCCGAGGCCGGCATCGCCGAGCAGGACCTGCACCTGCTCGGCTACATCGGCGGCAGCGGTCGGGCGCTGGTGATCGCGGTCAACAAGTGGGACCTGCTCGGGGGCGAGCAACGCGAGCGGGTGCGCAGCGAACTCGACCGGCGCCTGACCTTCGCGCCGCACGCGCAGGTCCACTTCGTTTCCGCGCTGCACGGGCGCGGCGTGCGCGCGCTGCTGCGCTCCGCCCAGGCGGCCTACCAGTCGGCCACGCGCCGATTTGCCGCGGGCGACCTGACGACGCTGCTGGAGGAGGCGATGAGCCGGCATCCGCCGCCGCTCGCGCGCGGGCGGCGCATCAAGCTGCGTTACGCTCACCAGGGCGGCAGCAACCCGCCGGTCATCGTCCTGCACGGCAGCCAGGCCGAGCGGATTCCCGACAGCTACCGCCGTTACCTCGGTAACTTCTTCACCAACGCGCTCGGCCTGAAGGGCACGCCGGTGCAACTCAATTTCCGCTCCGGCGACAATCCCTTCGCCGGGCGCCGCAACGAGCTGACGCGCCGCCAGCGGCTCAAGCGCCGGCGCATCATGCGCCACCACAAGTGAGGTTGTCCGCCCGATGATCGATCCGGCCCGCGTCGCGCAGCGCATGCAGCACATTCAGCCCTTCCACGTCATGTCGCTGCTCGCGCGCGCCCACGCGCTGCACGCGGCCGGGCGCGAAGTGGTGCACATGGAGATCGGCGAGCCCGATTTCGCAAGCCCCGCACCGGTCATCGAGGCGGGCACGCTAGCGCTGGCGCAAGGGCGCACGCACTACACCCCGGCCGCGGGCCTTCCGGCGCTGCGCGAGGCGATCGCCGGCTGGTACGAGCACACGTTCGGGCTGAGCGTCGACCCGGCGAGGATCATCGTCACCCCCGGCGCGTCCGGTGCGTTGCTGCTGGCGCTGGCGGCGACGCTGGACCCGGGGCAGGAGGTCCTGCTGAGCGACCCCGGCTACCCGGCCAACCGCCATTTCGTGCGCCTGCTGGACGCCGTTCCGGTGGGGGTGGCGGTCGGCGCTCAGGACCGCTACCAACTGCATGCTGCCAAGGTCCGCGAGCACTGGGGCCCGGCAACGCGCGCGGTGATGCTGGCGAGCCCGTCCAACCCGACCGGCACCACGCTCGACCCACCGGAGATCGCCGAGATCCTCGCCTTCGCGCGCGAGCGGGGCGGGCTGGTGGTCGTCGACGAGATCTACCAGGGCCTGGTCTACGATGGCGCGCCCGCCTCGGCGCTGGCGCTGGGCGAGGACCTGATCGTGATCAACAGCTTCTCGAAGTACTTCCACATGACCGGCTGGCGGCTCGGCTGGCTGGTGGTACCGCCGCGACTCGTCGACGCGGTCGAGCGCCTGGCGCAGAACGTGTTCCTGTCGCCGTCGGCGCCGGCCCAGTACGCGGCGCTGGCGGCCCTGGCGCCGCAGACCCGGGCGTTGCTGGAGCAACGCCGTGCGGCTTTCGTCGAGCGGCGCGACTACCTGCTGCCGGCGCTGCGCGACCTCGGGTTCGCCATCCCCGTGACCCCGCGTGGGGCGTTCTACATCTACGCCGACTGCGCCGGGCTCGCCGCCGACAGCTTTCGCTTCGCCGCCGAGTTGCTGGAGCGCGAGGCCGTGGCGGTGGCGCCGGGCCTGGATTTCGGCGAGCACCGCGCCGGGCGCCACCTGCGCTTCGCCTACACCACCGGGCTCGAGCACCTGCGTCTCGGCGTCGAGCGCATCGCCCGGTTCCTGGGGCGCTGAGAAGCGTCCTCAGCGCCGGGCGTTGCCGCCCGCCGCCGGCGAGAACTGCTCGATCCACATGGCGGTGGCGCCGGCGACGGCGGCGGGCATGACGAACAGGTTCAGCAGCGGGATGGCCGTCACGGTCACCACCCCGGCGCCGAAACCGAGCGTTAGCCAGCGTCGCTCGCGCAGGCGCTTGCGCAGCTCGGCGAAGGAAACCTCGTGGTTGCCGGCCGGGTAGTCGACGTACTCCACGGCCAGCAGCCAGCTGCCGAGCACGAACCAGCACAACGCCGCCAGCAGGTTGATGCCCGGCACCATCAGCAACAGGGCGAACGGCGTCATCCAGGCCAGCAGGTAGAGCAGCTTGCGCAGCTCGGCGAGCACGGCGCTCAGCACCGTGCTGAAGACCGCCAACAACCGCCCGCTCGACGGTGGCTTGTGCCCGGTGAGAGCCTGCTCGACCCGTTCGGCGAGCAGACCGTTGAACGGGGCGGCGATGAAATTGGCCAGCGCGATCGCGACGTAGAAGGCGATCAGCAGCAGGGCGCCGCCGAACAGGATCATCAGCACGTAGCGCAGCAGCGCGTAGTCCAGCCACTCGGGCAGGTACTGGTCCAGGGCGCCGGCGAACCAGTCCGCCCCGAGCGCGATCAGGCCGCCGAGCAGCAACGCGTTCACGGCCAGCGGCACCACCACGAAGCGGCGCAGGCCGGGGCGGCGGATGAGGCGGAAACCGCCCCACACATAGCGTAGGCCGGTCAGGGCGTCGCGCAACATAGGGCTAGCGGTGGTGGCGGTGCGTCAAGTTGTCGGGTCGTTCCAGCAGCGCGAATGATATAATCGCGCGCCCGGTCCCGATAGTGGGTATTACGGCCGACCGGGCTATGCGCCCACGGCGCGGCAGCGCCCGCCGCCAGCCGACAAAGAACGCCGGGGCACGTGACACACACGCCGAGCAAGGGCCGGGTACCGGGCCCGCGAGCAGACACCAGACCATGCGACTCAGTCGAATCAGGCTTTCCGGCTTCAAGTCCTTCGTGGACCCGACCGCCATCACCATGCCGAGCAGCCTGATCGGGGTGGTCGGCCCCAACGGCTGCGGCAAGTCCAACGTGATCGACGCCGTGCGCTGGGTGATGGGCGAGTCCTCGGCCCGGCATCTGCGCGGCGACACCATGGAGGACGTGATCTTCAACGGCTCGAGCACGCGCAAGCCCATCGGCCAGGCCGCCGTGGAACTGCTGTTCGACAACAGCGAGGGCGCGCTCGGCGGTAAGTACGCAAACTACAACGAGATCGCGGTAAAGCGCCAGGTCTCGCGCGACGGGATTTCGATCTACAGCCTCAACGGTACGCGCTGCCGGCGCCGCGACATCACCGACATCTTCCTCGGCACCGGGCTCGGCCCGCGCAGCTACGCGATCATCGAGCAGGGCATGATCTCGCGCCTGGTGGAGGCCAAGCCTGAGGAGCTTCGGGTGTACGTCGAGGAGGCGGCCGGCATCTCCAAGTATCGCGAACGCCGGCGCGAGACCGAGAACCGGATAGGGCACACGCGCGACAACCTCGACCGCGTCAACGATCTGCGCGACGAGATCGCCAAGCAGATCGAGCACCTCGATCGCCAGGCGCGCGCGGCCGAACGCTACAAGCGCTACAAGGAGCAGGGGCGACTCCTGCGCGCGCAGCTGGTGGCGCTGCGCTGGCGCGAGCTGCAAGACGACACCGGGCGCGAACAGTCGCAGCTGCAGTCGCTGCAGACCCGGCTCGATGCGGTGATCGCCGAGCAGCGGCGCTGGGAGGCGGCGCTGGAGCGCGACCGCGCGCAGCTGACCGGGGCCAACGAGCGCTTCAACGAGGCGCAGGGTGCTTACTACCGGGTCGGCAACGAGATCTCGCGTATCGAGCAGACCATCGCACACAACCGCGAGACCGCCGAGCGCCAGCGGCGAGAGCTGGACGGCCTCGAGGCGGCGCTGGGCGATGCCCAGGAGCACGTCGACCAGGACGTCGAACGCCTCGCCGGGTACACGCGCTCGATCGAGGCCGACGAGCCGGCCTATGCGCAACTGCTGGAAGAGCAACGCCGCTCGGCGGAGCAACTGGCCGAAGCCCAGCGTGCGATGCGCGCCTGGGAGGAACGCTGGGAAGATTTCGCCGAGCGCGACGGCGAGGTGCGGCGCACCTTGCAGGTCCAGCACTCGCGCATCGAGCAGCTGCAGCGCCACTCGGCGCAGACCGAAGAGCGCCGCGCCCGGCTCGCCGAAGAACTTGCCGCCGTCTCGCTCGACGATCTCGCGCGCGAACGCGACGAGGCCGAACGCGCGCTGGGCACCGCCACGCAGGCCGAGGCCGCGAGCCAGTCCGAGGTCGAGGCCAACAGCCGCGAGCTCGCCGGCCTGAGGGAACGCAACGACACGGTGCGCAGCGCGTTGAACGAGGCGCTGGCGGAGCTGCAGGACATGCGCGGGCGCGCGGCATCGCTCGAAGCCCTGCAGCAGGCGGCGCTCGGCAGCGAGGAGCAGGCGCCCGGCAGCCGCTGGCTTGCGCAGCACTCGCTGGGTGAGGCGCGGCGCCTCGCGCAGTGCCTGCAGGTCGAACCCGGCTGGGAGCTGGCGGTAGAGACGGCGCTCGGCGAGTTTCTCGAGGCGGCCTGTGTGGCGGCGGGCAGTTACGACCCGCGCGCCCTCACGGAGCTTGCCGAAGGCCAGGTCGCACTGATCGAGGAGAGGGCCGGCGCATCGGCGCCGCTGCCCGACGGCCTCGCCGCGAAGCTGCAGGCGCCGGTGGCGCTGGACGGGCTGCTCGGCGGCGTGTTCGCGGCAGCGGACCTCGACGCGGCGCTGCAGCGCCGAGCGGGGCTCGCGCCCGGCGAATCGGTGATCACGCCGGCCGGCGAATGGCTGGGCCCCGACTGGGCGCGGGTGGCGCGCCGTGGCGACGCCGGCGAAGGCGTGCTGGCCCGTGAACGCGAGCTGCGTCGCGTGCAGGGGCGCGTCGAGGAGCTCGCGCAGCACACGGCGGGCCTGGAGGCCGAACGGCGTTCGCTGCAGGAGCAGCTGCAGCAGGGCGAGGTCCGGCGCGAGGCGTTGCTCGAAGCGCTTGGCGAGGCGCACCGCGCGCGCTCGGCGCAGGAGGCGCGACTGCACGAGTCGAGCACCTCGTTCTCGCGCCAGGAGGCCTACCTCGGCAAGCTCACCCGTGAATGCCAGGACCTCGACCGGCAGCTGCAGAGCGACCGCCACGAGCTGGAGACCGCCCAGGACCTCGCGACCCGGGCGTCCGAAGACGCGGAGCGCTACGGCGCCGAGCGAACCGAGTTGTCGCGCCAGAAGGAAAGCCTGCTCGAGAACCTGGACGACGCCCGCAGCCGCTCGCAGCAGGACGTCGATGCCGGGCACGAGATCGCGGTGCGCATGGAATCCATGCGCAGCGCGCGCGAGACCACCGAGCGTCACCTGCGACGGATGCGCGAGCAGGTGGAGCAGTTGCGGAGCCGCCGCGACGAGTTGAGCGAAATGCTCGCGCAGAGCGACAGCCCGCTGGCCGAGCTCCAGGCTCGACTCGAGACGCTGCTGCAGGAACGGGTGGAGGCGGAGAAGACCCTGGCGGAGGCGCGCGCAGGCGTCGAGCAACTGGAGGGCGCCCTGCGCGAGGGCGAGCGCCAGCGTGCCGCACAGGAAGAGGCCGCGCAGGTTGCCCGCCAGTCGGTCGGCGACCAGCGCCTGCGCCTGCAGGAGCTCGAGGTGCGCGGCCAGACCCTGCTCGAGCAGTTGCAGGAGACGGGTTTCGACCACGAGCAGCTGCTGGCGGAGATCGCCGCCGACCTTAGCGCGAGCGCCTGCGCCGAGGAACTGGAGAAGCTCGAGCGGCGGATCCAGCGGCTCGGCGCGATCAACCTCGCCGCGATCGACGAGCATCGCGAGACCCTGCAGCGCAAGGAGTACCTCGATCGCCAGCACGCCGACGTGACCGACGCGCTCAACACGCTCGAGGAGGCGATCGCCAGGATCGACCAGGAGACACGCACGCGCTTCAAGTCCACCTTCGAGCGTGTCAACCAGAGGCTGAAGGAGGTCTTTCCGCGCCTGTTCGGCGGTGGCCAGGGATATCTCGAGCTGACCGGCAGCGACCTGCTGAGCACCGGGATCTCGGTGCTCGCCCGCCCGCCGGGCAAACGCATCAGCAATATCCACCTGCTCTCGGGCGGCGAGAAGGCGCTCACGGCCGTGGCGCTGGTCTTTGCGTTCTTCGAGCTGAACCCGGCGCCGTTCTGCATGCTCGACGAGGTGGACGCGCCGCTCGATGACGCCAACGTCGGGCGTTATTGCGAGCTGGTCAAGGAGATGTCCGAGCGCGTGCAGTTCATCTTCATCACTCACAACAAGACCACCATGGAACTCGCCGATCACCTGATCGGCGTGACGATGCAGGAGCCGGGCGTGTCGCGGCTGGTTGCCGTCGACGTCGAGGAGGCGGCGCGCATGGCGAGTGCATGAGCACGGTCGTGAGCGAGGCGGTCGCGTGATCGGCCGAGCCGCGGGCAGGAACTGACGTGGAGGGCCTGCGCTGGATACTGCTCGGCGTCGGTGTGCTGCTGGTGGTCGCCATCTACCTCTACGGGCGTGCCCGCATGCCACGGCGCGAGAGCCTGCTGGACGCCGCCCGCCACATCAGGTTCGGCAAGCGCGCGGCGCCGCCGCCGCGCGCCGGCAACGCTGCACCGCAGCCATCGCCCCCGGACGATTTGAACGAGCAACTCGCGCAGCTGAACAGCCTGCTGAGCGATTCTGCGTCCGGTCGTGCGCCCGCCCCGGCCTCGTCCCGATCGCGTGGGGACGCCGCGCGGCGTGGGCAGAGCTCGCGCGATGAAGGCGACGAGCGCCGTCTGCGCAGTAACGAAGAGAAGGTCGTTGCCGTGCACATCGCCGCGCCGGGCGGTGAGACGTTCTCCGGCACCGACCTGCTGCACGCGTTCGACGGGCGCGGCTACGTTTTCGGCGAGTACGATATCTTTCACTCCGTGCACGATGGCCGCACGGTGTTCAGCGTGGTCAACATGGTCAAGCCGGGCTGGTTCGACCCGGAGTCTATGGACGTGTTCACCACCCCGGGCATCTCGTTGTTCCTGCGCCTGCCGGGGCCGCTGGCCGCCAACATCTCGCTCGACATCCTGTTTGCAGAGGCCGACGCGCTCGCCTCGGTGCTGAACGGACACCTGCAGGACGCGACGCACAGCACGCTGACGCACCAGACCCGCCAGTCGATGCGCGAGGACGTGGCCGCGTTCATGCACCGCACGCGTGCCGACGATCCGGACTGAGCAGCACCATGAGCGCGGCCGAGACCGATCGCGACCGGGCGCGGGAACTACGCGAGGCGATCGACTACCACAACCACCGCTACTATGTGCTCGACGATCCGGTGATCAGCGACGCCGACTACGATGCGCTGTTCCGCGAACTCGAGGCGCTGGAGGCGGCCGACCCTTCGTTGCGCACGCCCGACTCGCCCACTCAGCGGGTCGGCGGCGAGCCCCTGCCGGGATTCGCCGAAGTCCGCCACGAATTGCCCATGCTGTCGCTCGGCAACGCGTTCAGCGACGAGGAGTTGAGCGATTTCGACCAGCGCGTGCGCGAGCGCCTCGAGATCGAAGACCCGGTGGTCTACTCCGCGGAACCCAAGCTCGACGGGCTGGCCGTGAGCCTGCGCTACGAGGGCGGTGTGCTGGTGCAGGCGGCCACCCGCGGTGACGGTCAGACCGGTGAGGACATCACCGCCAACGTGCGCACCATCCGCGTCGTGCCGTTGCGCCTGTCCGGCGAGCCGCCGGCGCAGGTGGAGATCCGCGGCGAGGTCTACATGCCGCGCGCCGGCTTCGTCGAGATGAACGAGCGCGCCCTGGCGAACGGCGAGAAGGTGTTCGCCAATCCCCGCAACGCGGCGGCCGGCAGCCTGCGGGTGCTCGACCCGCGCATCACCGCCCGCCGTCCGCTCGCGATGTACGCCTATGCGCTGGGTGTGCTGCGCGGCGGGCCGGACTTCGCCGAGCACTCGCAGGTGCTGGAGAGCCTGCGTGCCTGGGGGCTGCCCGTGTCGAGCGAGGTGCAGCTGGTCACCGGTCCCGGCGAGTGCCAGGCGTACTTCGAGCGAATCCTGGCGTTGCGCGCTTCGCTGCCCTACGAGATCGACGGGGTGGTCTTCAAGGTGAACGACCTCGCCGCGCGCGAGCGGCTGGGCAACGTGTCGCGTGCGCCGCGCTGGGCGATCGCGCGCAAGTTCCCGGCCGAGGAGCAGACGACGCGCCTCGTCGGGGTGGAGTTCCAGGTCGGGCGTACCGGTGCGCTGACGCCGGTGGCACGCCTCGAGCCGGTCACCGTGGCGGGCGTGACGGTCAGCAACGCCACGCTGCACAACATGGACGAGGTCGCGCGCAAGGACGTGCGCATCGGCGACACTGTCGTGGTGCGCCGTGCCGGCGACGTCATTCCCGAGGTCGCCAGGGTCGTGTCGGAGTTCCGCAAGCGCGGCGCGCGCAAGCCGCGCATGCCGAAAAAGTGCCCGATCTGCGGGTCCGCCGTGGTGCGCGAGCCCGACAAGGCCGTGCACCGCTGCACGGGCGGGCTGTTCTGCCCCGCCCAGCGCAAGCAGGCGATCCGCCACTTCGCGTCGCGGCGGGCCATGGACATCGAGGGGCTCGGCGACAAGCTGGTGGAGCAACTGGTGGACACCGGGCTCATCGAGCACGTCGACGGTATCTACCGGCTCGGCCTCGAGGACCTGCAGGGCCTCGAGCGCATGGGCGAGAAATCCGCAGCCAACCTGCTGGCCGCACTGGAGAAGAGCAAGCGCACCACGCTCGCACGGTTCGTTTTCGCGCTCGGCATCCGCGAGGTGGGCGAAGCGACGGCGCTGTCGCTCGCGAACTGGTTCGGCTCGCTCGACCCGCTGCTCGACGCCGACCGGGAGGCCCTGCAGGCGGTACCCGACGTGGGCCCGGTGGTGGCGGAGAACATCGCCAGGTTTTTCGCCGAGCCGCACAACCGCGAGGTGATCGCGGCTCTACGCGCCGCGGGCGTGTCCTGGCCGGACAGCGAACCGCTGGCGGCGGCGCAGGACTCGGCCACGCGACCGCTCGAGGGCCACACCTACGTGCTGACGGGCACGCTCGCGCAGATGACGCGCGAGGAGGCCAAGGCGCGGTTGCAGGCGCTGGGGGCGCGGGTCTCCGGCAGCGTGTCGGCCAGGACCACTGCGGTGATCGCCGGCGAGAGCGCCGGCTCCAAGCTCGCGAAGGCCGAGACGCTGGGCGTGCAGGTGCTCGGGGAAGCGGACCTCGAGGCGTTGCTGGCCGGGCACGAGGCCGCGCCGGACCGAATGCCGGGGCGGGCGTGAACCTCGCCAACCTGCTGCAGCGCACCGCGCGCTCTCACGGCGAGCGCCCGGCGGTGTGCGCCGGAAACGACCTCGTGCACGACTATGCAGCCCTGCAGCGGCGGGCCGCGGTCCTGGCCGGCGCGCTGCGCAACGATCTGGCCCTGGCCGAGGGCGAACGCGTCGCGCTGGTGCTGCGCAACTGTCCCGAGTACGTGGAACTGCTGTTCGCCTGCTGGCAGGCCGGGCTGGTTGCGGTGCCCGTCAACGCCAAGCTGCACGCCGACGAAGTCGCCTACGTGCTCGAGCACAGCGGCGCGCGCGTGTGTTTTGCGAGCGCCGGGCTGGAACCGTCGTCCGCCGCCGGCGCGCTTCGCGAGGTCGTGGTGCCCGGCGGCCCGGCGTGGCGTCGCCTGCTGCAGGCCGCGCCGCTCGACCTGACGCCGGTGGCGGGCGAGGCGACCGCGTGGCTGTTCTACACCAGCGGCACCACCGGCCGGCCCAAGGGTGCCATGCTGACCCACGCCAACCTGATG
>JBFJWO010000042.1:0-15666 GCA_041623575.1 Gammaproteobacteria bacterium | reverse complement strand
GCCCTCGTTGACGAAAGCCCGCACGCGGCTGGGGGACAGTCCCAGCAACTCGGCGACGTCTCGCGTGCTGTAACCGCTCATAGTCAGTCGTCATCCGCGGCCCGGCGCCCGGCCGTGACGGAGACGAGCGGCGCCAGTGCGTGCTTCGCCGGTTGCGTCGCGGCGGGCGGGAGGCGTCGGCGAACCCGACGGTGCGTGGCGGCGCCCGTCCTGCCTGGACGGACTCGTCCCGCGGTCATCCGCTGATGTGCGCGCGGGCCGCCGAAACGCGGCCGGCTACTTGGCGCGCGCGCTGCGTCTTTTCGCGGCCGTCTTCTTGCCCGCACGCTTGGCCGGCTTGCGCTCGGCCTCCGCGCCGCCGGCGAGGCTCGCCTTGAGGGCCTCCATCATGTCGATGATCTTGTGCTCCGGCTCCTCGGTCGGCGTCACCGTGATGTCCTCGCCGTCGACCTTGCGCTGGATCAGCTCCTGCATCCGTTCGCGCACCTCGTCGTGGTAGTTCTCGGGGTGGAAGTGCTCGCTCGCCGCCTGTTCGATCAGCTGTACCGCGAGATCCAGCTCCTCCTGTTTGACTTCCGCCGCGTCGATGGGCACTTCGGAGAACGGCCGCAGCTCGTCGGCGTAACGCAGCTGCTCCATCGCCAGCCCGTCCTCCATCGGCCGCACCATGACCAGGTACTGCTTGCCGCGCGCGGAATATTTCGCCAGCGCCACCCGACCGGTCTTGCGCAAGGCCTGCGACAACAGCCGGTAGGCGCGTGCACCGCCCTTGTCAGGGCCGAGGTAATAGACCTTCTCGAGGTACACCCGCTCGACTTTCTCCGCCGGCAGGAACTCGGCGATGTCGATGGTCTGCGAAGCCTGCTCCTCGATGGCCTTCAGTTCCTCGGGCGTGAACAGCACGTACTGGCCCTTGGAGAACTCGTAGCCCTTGACGATCTCGTCGCGCGGGACGGGCGCGCCGGTGCGCGCCGAGATCATCTGCTGTTTCAAACGCGAGCCGTCTTTGCTATGAATCTGGTTGAAGCGGATCGTGGCGGCGGACTCGGCGGCCGAGAAGAGCTTCACGGGTATGGACACCAACCCGAAGGAGACGGTGGCCGAGGCAATCGCACGCATGGCCATGAAACAATCCCTCCCGAACGACGTGCCCGGCGCGGGCTGAGCTCGTATTTAGGTTAAATTACGGCGCTAAAGTATTGATATTACGTTCAGATACACATGACGGCAAGCGCTGACGACAAGCTGGCCCGCTACCGGGCGAAACGTTCTGCCGACGCCACGCCCGAGCCCTTCGGCGGCGCGCGCGCCGGCGGCGGCGGATTATTTGTAGTGCAACACCACGCGGCGCGTCAATTGCACTACGACTTTCGGATCGAACTGGACGGCGTGCTGGTGTCCTGGGCGGTCCCGAAAGGGCCGTCGCCCAATCCCGCCGACAAGCGCTTCGCGGTGCACGTCGAGGACCATCCCCTGGAGTACGCCGACTTCGAGGGCCACATCCCGGAGGGCAACTACGGCGCCGGGGCGGTGATCCTGTGGGACCGCGGGCGCTGGACGCCGCTGGCCGACCCGCACCAGGGCTTCGAGAAGGGCAAGCTGCTGTTCGAGCTGAACGGCTACAAGCTGCGCGGGCGCTGGACCCTGATCAAGACCCGCCGCGGCGCGCAGGACTGGCTGCTCATCAAGGAGCGCGACGCGCTCGCGAACGAGCGCGACACCGGGGACTACCCGCCGGGCTCGGTGTGGTCGGGCCTGACCGTCGAGCAGGTGCGCGACCGCTACGACGCCGATGCCGCGCTCGGCGCGCAGGTCGAGGCGCTCGGCGCACGTCGTCGCCGGCTCGACGCCGCGCGTGTCAAACCGATGCTCGCCCGCAGCGGTGAGCCGTTCTCCGACCCGGCCTGGGTCTACGAGATCAAGTACGACGGCTACCGCCTGATCGTCGCCGCGCGCGACGGGGAGGTGCGGCTGTATTCGCGCAACGGCCACGATCTCACCGCCACCTTTCCCGAGGTCGCGCAGGCCGTCGCCCGCCTGCCGTTCGAGCACGTGATCCTCGACGGTGAGGTGGTGGTGCACGACGCCGGCGGCCTGCCGAACTTCGGCCTGCTGCAGAAGCGCGGCCTGCTGAGCCGCCGCGCCGACGTGCAGCGCGCGGCGCTGGAGCTGCCGGCCACGTTCTACGCCTTCGACCTGCCCGGGTTCGGCGACTTCGACCTGCGCGAGCGCCCGCTGCTCGAACGCAAACGGGTGCTGCAGCAGGCGCTGCCCGCCGCCGGGCCGATCCGCTACTGCGAGCACATCGAGGAGCGCGGCGAAGCAATGTTCGAGCAGGTGCACCGGCTCGGCCTCGAGGGGTTGCTGGCCAAGCGGGCCGACAGCCACTACCGCAGCGGGCGCAGCGCCGAGTGGCTGAAGATTGCCGTGCGCCACAGCGACGACTTCGCGATCGCCGGCTACACGCCGCCCAAGGGCTCGCAGACAGGGTTCGGCGCGCTGCTGCTGGTGCAGTACGACGGCGAGCGGGCGGTGTACACCGGGCGCGTCGGCAGCGGTTTCGACACCCGCCGGCTCGAGGAGATCTCGGCGGTGCTCGACGCCGCGCCGCCGGCGCCCGCGCCCGCCAACGCCCCGCCAGACCAGACGCTGCACTGGGTGGCGCCCGAACTGGTGTGCGAGGTGAAGTTCAAGGAGCGGACCGGCGAGGGGTTGCTGCGCCAGCCCGTGTTCCTGCACCTGCGCCACGACAAGCCGCCGCGCGAGTGCCTGCTGCACAGCGACGCGCCGGGCGCGCCGCGCGCCCGTGAGCCGGGACCCGCCCGCGCCGCGCGCCGGGTGCAACTGTCGAACCTGGACAAGGTCTTCTGGCCGCTCGAGGGCTACACCAAGGGCGACCTGATCGCCTACTACGACGCGATCGCGCCGTGGCTGATCCCCTACCTGCGAGAGCGCCCGCTGGTGATGACCCGCTTTCCCGACGGTATCGAGGGCAAGTCGTTCTTCCAGAAGGACGCCCCCGGTTTCGTGCCCGAGTGGGTGCACACCGAAACCATGTGGAGCGAGGAAGGCGCGCGCGAGATCCGGTACTTCGTCGCCGACGACGCCGACACGCTGCGCTACATCGTCAATCTCGGCTGTATTCCGCTGCACGTGTGGTCGAGCCGGGTGGGCCGACTCGAGCGCCCGGACTGGAGCATCCTCGACCTCGACCCGAAGGGCGCGCCGTTCGCGCACGTGCTCGAGATCGCCCGCGCCATCGGGCGCCTGTGCGAAGACATCGAGCTGCCGGCGTTCATCAAGACCAGCGGCTCCACCGGGTTGCACATACTGCTGCCGCTCGGGGGCGCCTACACCTACGAGCAGTCACGCAACCTCGCCCAGCTGCTGGCCTACGTCACCGCCAGCCGCCTGCCGGAGATCGCCACCATTACCCGCGCCGTGGGCAACCGCCAGGGCAAGGTCTACATCGACTACCTGCAGAACGGCCACGGGCGGCTGCTGGTCAGCGCCTTCAGCGCGCGCCCGCTGCCCGCCGCGCCGGTGTCGATGCCGGTGCGCTGGAACGAGGTGAACGCCAGGCTGCGCATCGAACGCTTCACCATCCGCAACGCCGCCGCGCGCATGCGCCGCCTCGGCGAAGACCCGCTGCTCGGCGTGCTCGATGCGAAGCCCGACATCGCGGCGGTGCTCGCCCGCCTGGGCGAGCACATGGGCACCGGGTAGCCGCACCGCGCCCGCCGAGTAGCGGCGCGAGACCCGTTGACCCAGATCAAGCTGCCACGACCCGCCCGTCGGAGTATGCTGCTGCACGCATCGCCACACCGGACACGGCCATGAAAGAGCTCAAACCCCCGCACGATCCCATCGAGGCCCTCGGCCAGGCCTACGAGCTGCTGCTGGAGAAATCCATGGACGAGGCGCGGCAGGCCGAGCAACGCGGCGCCCCGCGCCTGGGCCAGATCATCGACCGGGCGCGCCACGAGGTGACGGAGCTGACCCGCCTGAGCGAAGCCCAGGGGCTCAAGCTCGCCGACTATCTCAAGCGCGACCTCGAGGACGCCGCGCGCTTCCTGAGCGTGACCGGCAAGGAACTCAAGGAGTGGTGGGGGTTCGAGAGCACGGTGCTCGAGGAGCAGTTGCTGGAGAACTTCACCCAGGCGGCGGACCGCACCACGGTCGAGCTGCAGGCGCTCAACCGGGCCGCCGAGACCGCCGAGTACCGCACCGGCGAGATCACCGGGCCCGGCACCCTGGAGTGCGACGGCTGCGGCGAGTTGCTGCACTTTCACGGCCCGGGGCGGATACCGCCCTGCCCGCGCTGCCACAAGTCCCGCTTTCATCGCGAGCGCACCGGGTAGCCCGTTCGACTGCCGTCGCACCGCCGGGCCCGAGCCCCCGGGGCGGCGGGTCTCCCGCGCGACCCTGCGCGTCCAAACGCGACGCCGTCCCCGTCAGCCGCCGATCGGCCGAGGCCCGCCGACATGACTTCCCCCGAAGATCCGCGAGAATCGCGCCTGCGCAGTGCGCTCAAGGCAATCAGCTACCGTGTCGTCGGG
Organism: Gammaproteobacteria bacterium; assembly: GCA_041623575.1. GTDB lineage: Bacteria > Pseudomonadota > Gammaproteobacteria > JAHELT01 > JAHELT01 > JAHELT01. Next base: position 11,107 of record JBFJWO010000042.1, on the reverse strand, counting down.
ACCCTGACCACCGGGGTGCTGGCGTACTCGGTCACCGGCGACTTCCAGGTCTCGCTCACGATCGTGGCGCTGGAACCGCTGGTCAAGACCGTCGTGTACTACCTGCACGAACGAGCCTGGCAGCAGGTGCCGCGCGGCACGGTGCGCAGGTGGGTACGACCGCGGCCCTGAAACCCGCCCCCCGGAGGAGATCGCGCCCATGCCCATCGATGCCCTGACGCCGTCGCCTGGTGAGGTGCTGGTCTGGCTGGCCATTGCTTTCTGCATCTCGCAGTCGGCGATGTTTTCCGGCCTCAACCTGGCCGTGTTCAGCGTCAGCCGGCTGCGACTCGAGGTCGAGGCCGCCGCCGGCAACCCCGGCGCGCGACGGGTGCTCGCGTTTCGCCGGCGCTCCAACGAGATCCTCACCACCATCCTGTGGGGCAACGTCGGTATCAACGTGCTGCTGGCATTGCTTTCCGACTCGGTGATGAGCGGCGTGGCGGCGTTCTTCTTCTCCACCGTGCTGATCACCTTGCTCGGCGAGATCGCCCCGCAAGCCTATTTCTCCCGCCACGCGCTGCGCATGGCAGCCGTGCTCTCGCCGCTGCTGCGCGCGTACGCGATCCTGCTCTACCCGGTGGCCCGGCCGTCCGCGCTGCTGCTCGACTGGTGGCTGGGCCCGGAGGGGCTGCAGTTCTACGGCGAGCGGCAACTGCGCGAAGTCATTCGCAGGCACATCGAGGCGGGCGACGCGGAAATCGACCGGCTCGAGGGCATCGGCGCGCTCAACTTCCTCGCGCTGGACGACCTGACGGCCGATCAGGAAGGCACGCTGCTGGTGGCGGGAAGCGTGATCGAGTTGCCTTTTCGGGACGGGCTGCCGGTCTTTCCGCCGATCGAGCGCTCCGTGCGCGACCCGTTCCTGCGCCGCATCGAAGCGCCGCGCCGCCACTGGGTCGTCATCACCGATCCCCAGGGCCAGCCGCATTTCGTGCTCGACACCGAGCGCTGCCTGCGCGATGCGCTGTTCGCCGGGGGCGACTTCGACCCGGCCCGTTCGCTGTACCGCCCGACCGTCGTGCGCGAGCCGGGGATCCTGCTCGGCCAGCTGGTGCCGAACCTGAGCGCGCGCCCGGTCCGGCCCGGCGAACGCGGCGAAGACGTGATCCTGGTGTGGGGCGAGCAACGCCGGCTGATCACCGGCGACGACCTGCTGCGCCGGCTGCTCAGCGGCATCCTGCCGCCGGGCAGCCTGCCCCGCATGGCAACGAGCGGCTGAGGCGAAGGGCGGACTCACGCCGGCTCGCGCGTGGCCAGGAACCGGTCCGCCTCGGCGTAGCCCTGTTCGAGGAGCGAGGCGATCAGGCGCGGGTCGCGGTCGAGCTTGGAGGCGGGGTCGAGCGCGCGGCTCAGCTCGATGCGGCGCACCTCGATGAGCCGGTAGCGCTCGCCCGCCACCACGCCCGAGCGCACCAGCTGGTTGAACTTCTCGATGAAGTGCAGTTCCTGCTCCAGCGACAGGTTGCCCGCCAGTTCGTCGCGCCGGTCGTGGATCTCCTCGACGGACCAGGGCTCGCGTTCGCGCGTGCGCGGGTTGATCTGCACCACCCAGATCTCGTCGGGATGCGCATCCGGCAAGTCCCTGACCGGCGGGTTCTGGGAAAGGATACCGTCCCAGTAGACGCCCTCGCCGACGTGCACGGCGCGAAACAGGGTCGGCAGCGCGGTCGAGGCGAGGATCGCCTCGGCGCTGATCTCGCGGTCGCGAAACACCCGGAACTGCCCGCTGCACACCTCGACCGCGCCGACCAGCAGGCGCGGGCTGCGCGGGCCGAGGAGCGCCTCGATGCTGCCGAAGTCCACCCAGCGCTCGATCAGCGCGCGCAACTGGCGCTGGCCCCATTCGGGCAGCGCGTAGGGACTGACCTCGTAGAGCGAAACCCACGTGCGCAGCCGCGCGCCGCCGACCAGCAGGGCATTGAGAAACCGGTCGCCCGGCGCGGCGGCGGAGGTGTCGCGCCAGAACCCCTCGAGCGCCTCGCGCGCCCAGGCGCGATCGCCCTTGAGCAGGCCGAACCAGGCGAGCAGCGCGCAGATCGCCCCGCCCGAGGTGCCGCTGAGGGCGACGATCTCGCAGTCCTCCTCGAGGATGCGGCGCAGGGCGCCGGCGGTGAACGCCGTATGGCTGCCGCCGCCCTGGCAGGCGATGGCGATGCGTCTGGGTCGAGTGCTCATGCTGGTCCTTGACTGACACCGGGGCCGACGTATGTTACGCGCTGGCCGCCCTTTCCACCCGCACCGGCACCGGGAACCCGAACCATGACCGCCATCCTCGGCATCGTCCTTGCCCTCGCACTGCTGATCGTGCTCGCCTACCGTGGACTCAGCGTGCTGATCCTGGCGCCCGTGCTCGCGCTGACCGCGACGCTGTTCTCCGGCGACACGCCGTTGCTCGCCTCCTACACGCAGGTCTTCATGGTCGCGCTCGGCAACTTCGTCGCGCTCTACTTTCCGCTGTTCCTGCTCGGCGCCGTGTTCGGCAAGCTGATGGACGACAGCGGCTCGGCCCGGGCGATCGCGCACACGCTGGTGCGCCGTCTCGGCCGGGATCGCTCGATCCTCGCCGTGGTGCTGGCCTGCGCCCTGCTGACCTACGGGGGCGTGTCGCTGTTCGTCGTGGCGTTCGCGATCTTCCCCATCGCCGACGCGCTGTTTCGCGAAGCAGGGTTGCCCAAGCGGCTGATCCCCGCGAGCATCGCGCTCGGCGCGTTCACCTTCACCATGACGGCCTTGCCGGGCACGCCGGCAATCCAGAACGCCATCCCGATGCCCTACTACGGCACCACGCCGTTCGCCGCGCCGGGGCTTGGCATCGTCAGCGGCGCGCTCATGCTGATCCTCGGCGGGTTATGGCTCGCGCACCAGGCACGCCGCGCGCGCGCCGCCGGCGAGGGTTACGGCGACCTCACGCCGCCGCCGCCGCTGCCCGAGCGCGAACTGCGCGAGCACGCGCAGGGCGAGGGCTTCGACGTACGCGAACTCGGCGAGCCCCCGGCGCACACCGCCGAGGCGCCGGCGTTCGCCCTCGCGGTGCTGCCCATCGTGCTCGTGATCGGCTGCAACTATGTGCTCACCGCGCTGGTCATCCCGACGCTGGACACCGGCTATCTCGCCGAGGCGAAGTACGGCGCGACGACCGTGGCCTCGGTGCGCGGGATCTGGTCGATCATCGCCGCGCTGGTGCTGGCGATCCTCGCCATCGTGGCGCTCAACCGGCGCACGCTGGCACACCCGAAGCAGTCGCTGGACGCCGGCGCCAGCGCGTCGCTGCTGCCGATCTTCAACACCGCCAGCATGGTGGGCTTCGGCGCGGTCATCGCCTCGCTGCCGGCGTTCGCGGTGATCCGCGACGCGGTGCTCGGACTCGGGGGCACCAGCCCGCTGGTGTCGCTAGCGGTATCGGTCAATATCCTGGCCGGCATCACCGGTTCGGCGTCGGGCGGCATGAGCATCGCGCTGCAGACCCTGGGGGATTCCTACGTGGCGATGGCGAGCGAGGCCGGCATCTCGCTCGAACTGATGCACCGGGTCACCTCGATCGCCACCGGCGGCCTCGACAGCCTGCCGCACAACGGCGCCGTCATCACCCTGCTGGCGATCTGCAAGCTGACCCACCGCGACGCCTACAAGGACATTTTCGTCGTGGCGCTGGTCGTGCCCGTCCTGGCGCTGGTGGCGCTGATCGCGCTCGGCAGCGCGTTCGGGTCGTTCTGACCCGCGGCGCCGCCGAGCGCGCGTGGATCAACCGCCGCGGGCGTAAAAGGCCTGGACGCTGTCCCAGCCCTGCGCCGCGGTCTCGGCGTAGTCGAGGAGATCCAGGTCGCTGCGGTCGATGACCCCCTCTTCGACCATCGCTTCGAAGTCGACGATGCGCTTCCAGTACTTCGCGCCGAACAGCACGATCGGGATGCGCTGCATCTTGCCGGTCTGGATGAGGGTCAGCGCGTCGAACAACTCGTCGAGCGTACCGAAGCCGCCCGGGAAGATCGCGAGCGCCCGGGCGCGCAGCAGGAAATGGAGCTTGCGGATCGCGAAGTAGTGGAACTGGAAGCACAGCTCGGGCGTGACGTAGGGATTGGGGACCTGCTCGCGCGGCAGGACGATGTTGAGACCGACGCTTTGCGCACCGGCATCGTGCGCACCGCGGTTGGCCGCCTCCATGATGCCCGCACCCCCGCCCGTCATCACCACGTAGGGATCGCCGTCCGCGCTGGCGCTCGTCGCGGCCAGCCTGGCGAAGGCGCGGGCCTCGGCGTAGTAGCGGCTCTTCGCCCGCAGCGCGGGATCGGCAGCGGCGCCCTCGCCGGGGGCCGGGATACGGGCGCTGCCGAAGACCACCACCGAGGACACCACGCCGCGCTCGCGCATGAGCGTCTCGGCCTTGAGCAACTCGAGCTGCAGGCGTACCGCTCGCTGGTCCTCTCGCAGCAGGAAGTCGACGTCGGCATAGGCGAGGCGATAGCTCGGCGAGGTCACCTGGGCCGGGCCCTCGCGGTGCTCGGCGTGCGCCGCGTCCTGGGCTGCCGTGGGGAATACCGGGGGTTTGTCGCTCGTACTCACGCCGGGGTCCTCGCCGGGTCGGTTGACGCGGGAACCGCCCGCACGCTCGCGCTCCCGGCGTCTATGCCGGCCAACGCCAGTCCCTGTACTCGGGCATGTCGACGCCGTGCTCGTAGGCGTACTGGCGGCACTCGATCTGCCGGTCGCGCAGCGCTGCCCGGACGTGCGCACCCGCGATCAGCAGGCCCGGCACCCGGTCGATCGCGTCGATCGCGAGGCTGAACCGGTCGACCTCGTTGCAGATCGCGAGTTCCAGCGGCGTATTGATGTTGCCCTTCTCCTTGTAGCCGCGAACGTGCAGGTTGGCGTGATTGGCGCGGCGGTAGGCGAGACGATGGATCAACCAGGGGTAGCCGTGAAAATTGAAGATGACCGGCTTGTCGCGGGTAAACAGGCTGTCGAAATCACGGTCTGACAGCCCGTGCGGATGCTCGCTCGTCGGGGTCAGCGCATAGAGGTCGACGACGTTGACGAAACGCACCTTGAGCGCCGGGAAGTGCGAGCGCAACAGATCGACCGCCGCCAACGCTTCCTGGGTCGCGACGTCTCCGCAGCCGACCAGCACGACGTCGGGCTCGCTGCCCTGGTCGGTGCACGCCCATTCCCAGATACCGATGCCCTTGGTGCAGTGTCGCACCGCCGCCTCCATGTCGAGGTACTGCAGGTGCTGCTGCTTGTCCGCCACGATCACGTTGACGTCGTTGACGCTGCGCAGGCAGTGATCGGCAACCGACAACAGGGTGTTGGCGTCCGGGGGCAGGTAGATCCGGCACACGCCCGGGCTCTTGTTGACCACCACGTCGAGGAATCCCGGGTCCTGGTGGGTGAAGCCGTTGTGGTCCTGGCGCCACACGGTGGAGGTGATGAGCAGGTTCAGCGATGCGACCGGTGCCCGCCAGGGGATGTCCTCGGCGATGTCCAGCCACTTGGCGTGCTGGTTGAACATCGAATCGATAACGTGCACGAAGGCCTCGTAGCTCGAGAACAGCCCGTGGCGGCCGCTCAGCAGATAACCTTCGAGCCAGCCCTCCAGGGTGTGCTCGGAGAGGTATTCCATGACCCGGCCGTCCGCGGCCAGCTGGCCGCCGTCGGCATCTTCCGGCAGCGTCTCGGCCAGCCAGGTCTTGCCGCTCGCCTCGAAGACGGCGCCCAGCCGGTTGGACGCCGTCTCGTCGGGTCCGAAAACACGGAAGTTGTTCGGGTTGAGGCGCAGGACGTCGCGCAACATCTCGCCCAGCGGCTGGGTGTTGTGCACGCGGGCGCGGCCCGGCCTGCCCGTGTCCACCGCGTAGTCGCGGAAATCCGGCATCCGCAGCGGCCTGCGTAGCAGCCCGCCGTTGGCATGCGGGTTCGCACTCATTCGCCGGTGACCCGCCGGCGCCAGCGCCCGCAGTTCGGGGAGAAGCCGCCCGTCGGCGTCGAACAGCGCCTCGGGTCGGTAGCTCCTGAGCCAGCCCTCCAGGAGCTCCAGGTGTGCGACGTTCTCGCGCACGTCGCTGACCGGGACCTGGTGCGATCGCCAGTATCCCGCCACCTTGTGCCCGTCGACCTCGGCCGGCCCGGTCCAGCCCTTGGGGCTGCGCAGCACGATCATGGGCCAGCGCGGGCGGGACACGCAGGACCCCGCACGCGCCGCGTGCTGAATCCGGCGAATGGCGGCGACGCATTGCTCCAGGGCGTCGGCCATTGCCCGGTGCATGGCCATCGGCTCCTCGCCTTGCACGACGTGCGGCTCCCAACCGTAACCGCGGAACAGTTGATCGAGTTCCTCCGCCGATATCCGCGCCAGCACGGTGGGGTTGTTGATCTTGTACCCGTTCAGGTGCAGCACCGGCAACACCGCGCCGTCGCGCACCGGGTTGAGGAACTTGTTGGAATGCCAGGCCGTGGCGAGCGCGCCGGTTTCCGCTTCGCCGTCGCCGACCACGGCGGCCACCAGCAGGTCGGGATTGTCGAAGGCGGCGCCGAAGGCGTGCGCCAGGCTGTAGCCGAGCTCGCCGCATTCGTGGATCGAGCCCGGCGTCTCGGGCGTGCAGTGACTGCCGATCCCGCCGGGGAAGGAAAACGCGTTGAAGAAGCGGCGCATGCCCTCCTCGTCTTCGCCCTTGTTCGGGTACACCTCGCTGTAGGTGCCTTCGAGATAGACGGGCGCCAGCACGCCCGGTGCTCCGTGCCCGGGTCCGGCGACGAAAATCGCCTCGAGGTCGTGGCGCGTGATCGCCCGGTTCAGGTGGGTGTAGACGAACGCCAGCCCCGGACTCGATCCCCAGTGCCCCAGCAACCGCTCCTTGATGTGCTCGGGTGCCAGCGGGCGGCGCAGCAGCGGATTGTCGCGCAGGTAGATCATGCCGGCGGCGAGGAAGCAGCAGGCCTGCCAGAAGGCATGGATGCGGGCCGCCTCCTCGGCGGGCAACAGCTCGGCGGACTCGCTCAACGTGCGTCTCCTCGCGGTGGAGTACTGCAGGTGCGAAGCATCCCGATATTGATCGGGGTTGTACAGCGCAGCGGCGAAATCGGGTTATAAGCGCGCCTGGCACGATCGAGAGGGCCGGTACGTAGATGAATCCGCCGCATGACGCACCGTCGAGCGACGCCGACGAGACGCACTGGCACAGCCTGGATGCCCGCACGAGCCTGCAGCAGCTCGGCGCCACGCACGACGGGCTGAGCGGCGCGGAGGCGGCTGCGCGCCTTGCGCGCCACGGCCCCAACCGACTGCCACCGGCGCGTCCGCGCAGCGCGTGGTTGCGGCTGCTGGCCCAGTTCCACAACCTGCTCATCTACGTCCTGCTGGCGGCCGGGGCCATCACCGCGGCGCTCGGGCACTGGATCGACGCCGGGGTGATCTTCGGCGTGGTCGCGATCAACGCGGTCATCGGGTTCGTCCAGGAGGGCAAGGCGGAACGGGCCATGGACGCGGTCCGGCTGATGCTCTCGCCCCAGGCGCTGGTCAGCCGTGACGGCAACCGGATCACGCTGAGCGCCGAGCAGCTCGTGCCCGGCGACGTGGTGCACGTCCAGTCGGGCGACCGCGTGCCCGCGGACCTGCGCCTGCTGCGCTCGCGCGACCTGCAGGTGGACGAAGCCATTCTCACCGGCGAGTCGTTACCCGCGAAGAAGACCGTCGACGCCGTTGCGCCCGACGCGGCGCTGGGCGATCGGTTCTGCATGGCCTACTCCGGGACCCTGGTCACCTCCGGGCAGGGAAGCGGCGTGGTGACGGGCACCGGGCGGGCGACGGAGATCGGGCGCATCAGCGATCTGCTCGCCAGGGTCGAGCCCCTCACGACACCGCTGCTGCGCCACCTGGCCACCTTCGCGCGCCGCCTGACCGCGGCGATCCTGGCGATCGCGGTGGTGACGTTCGCTTTCGGCATCCTGGTGCACGGCTACTCGAGCGCGGAGATGTTCCTTGCCGCCGTCGGGCTGGCCGTGGCGGCGATTCCCGAGGGCCTGCCCGCCATCATCACCATCGCGCTCGCCATCGGTGTGCAGCGCATGGCCCGGCGCAATGCCATCATCCGCCGCCTTCCGGCGGTGGAGACACTGGGCGCCGTCACCGTCATCTGCTCGGACAAGACCGGTACCCTCACCCGCAACGAGATGACCGTGCAGCAGGTCGTGCTCGCCAGCGGGGCGATCGACGTCGGCGGCACCGGCTACGAACCCCACGGCGGATTCACCCGCGCCGGCAAGGACCTGCGTCCCGAGGACGACGTCGTGTTCTGCGAGCTCGCGCGCGCCGGCGTGCTGTGCAACGACGCCTCCGTTCGCCAGGCCGAGCAGGGCTGGCGCGTCGACGGCGACCCGACGGAGGGCGCGCTCCTCGTGCTCGGCCTCAAGGCCGGCCTCGATCCCGCTCGCCTGGCCGAACAGACGCCGCGCGACGACGTCATCCCGTTCGAGTCCGAGCACCGGTTCATGGCGACGCTGCACCACGATCACGAGGGCCACACCCGTCTGTACGTCAAGGGCGCGCCGGAGGTGCTGCTGCCACGCTGCGCACGGGCGCTCGGCGACGGCGGCGAAGTGCCGCTCGCCGGCGGCGCGTGGGCCGCGCACGTCGAGGCCGTGGCCGGCGCCGGGTACCGTCCGCTCGCCGTCGCGGTCAAGGCAATGGCGGGCGGGCAGCGAAGCATCACCTTCGACGACGTCGCCGGGGGGCTGGTACTGCTCGGCGTGGTGGGGATCATCGACCCGCCCCGCGCGGAAGCCGTCGAGGCCGTGGCGCGCTGTACGCGTGCCGGCATCCGGGTAAAGATGATCACCGGCGACCATGCCGGAACGGCGCGTGCCATCGCCCGCAACGTGGGAATCGCCTCCGTGGACCGCGCGCTGAGCGGGGACGACCTCGGCCGCCTCGACGCCGCGGCGCTCCAGGCGGCCGCCGCCGAGGTCGACGTCTTCGCGCGCGTCAGCCCCGAGCACAAGCTGAAACTGGTCACCGCCCTGCAGGCGAACGGCGAGGTGGTCGCCATGACCGGCGACGGGGTCAACGACGCACCGGCGCTCAAGCGCGCCGACGTCGGCGTGGCGATGGGCATCAAGGGCACCGAAGCCGCCAAGGAGGCTGCGGAGATCGTGCTGGCCGACGACAATTTCGCCACCATCGCCCAGGCGGTCGAGGCCGGCCGCACCGTCTACGACAACATCAGCAAGGCGATCCTGTTCATCCTGCCGACCAACGGCGGGGAGGCGCTGACCATCCTCGCGGCGATAGCGTTCGGGCGCGTGTTACCGGTCACCGCGGGCCAGATCCTGTGGGTCAACATGGTGACGGCGGTGACGCTGGCCCTGGCGCTGGCCTTCGAGCCGCCGGAGGACCACGTGATGGAGCGCGCACCCCGCAACCCGCGCGAGCCCCTGCTGACGCCGTTCATGTGGTGGCGCATAACGTGGGTGTCGCTGGTCATGGTCGCGGTGACGTTCGGCCTGTTCGTGTGGGAACGCAGCCACGGCGCCTCGGTGGAGGAAGGACGCACGGTGGCGGTCAACGCGCTGGTGATGCTGGAGATCTTCTACCTGTTCGGCACCCGTTTTCTGCACCGCGGGGCCTTGAGCCGCGACGGGCTGCTGGGCAACCGCTACGTGCTGATCGCCGTGGCCTCGGTGCTGGCGCTGCAGCTGCTGTTCACCTACGCGCCGCCGATGTGGGCGATCTTCGGCAGCCGCCCCATCGGTGTCGAGTCGTGGTTGCGGCTGGTGGCGTTCAGCAGCCTGGTGCTGTGGCTGGTCGAACTGGAGAAGCATCTGCGATCGGGCGGACGTCGCGGCTGATCGCGGGCCGCCCGGCCTCGCCGATCCGCAGCCCCCGTGACGGCCGTCAGTCGGCCAGGGTCACCGGCGTGACGAACCCGGGCGGCTTGACCGCCAGCACCGAGCAGTCGATCAGGTTGAGAATGGTCTCCGCCGTGTTGCCCATGATGAAACCGGGGATCCCGGTACGGGCCACGGTACCCATGACCACGAGGTCCGCACCGAGGCGATCGGCCAGCGCCGGCACCTCCTTGCGCGCCCCGCCCTTGACGAGGTGGCGCTCGATCGCGAGCGAGGCGCTGGCCTCGGGCCCCAGCGTGTCGCGCAGCTCCGCGATCAGCGCATCCAGGGCGTCGCGGCTCTTCGAGCGCACCTGCTCGAGGTAGTCGAGGACCTGCTCCTCGGTCGCCCCCGCCCGCGCCCCGCGCATCACGCTCTCGCCGATCGCGTACCAGGCGTAGACGACGTGCAGCTCGGCCGCCTGCGCGACGGCCAGCGACCCGGCCAGCTCCAGGATGTACCGATTGTGCGCCCGGCGCGCGCGCAACTGGGCGGACGGGTAGGCATCGCCGACGTCGACCGCGGCAAGCACCCGGCGGAAAGTGGCAGGCGCATCGGGCTTGATGAGCCAGACCGGACACGGGCACTTGCGCAGCAGGTGCATGTCGTCGCCGCCGAACAGACGCTGCAGCCAGTCGCCGACCTCCGCGGTCTTGATCACGAGATCGCGACCGTTGCGCAACACCTCGCGCACGATCTCCAGGAACGGCACGCCGGTCAGCACTTCGACCCGGGGTTCGACGCGCGCGCGATAGGGTTCGAGGAGCGCTTGGAGCCCGGCCCTGCGCTCGGCGAGCAGCGTCGCCTCCAGCCCCCCGGGAACGAGGATGCCTTCGGGGAGCGCCACGCCCACGTCCGTCGGCTCCACCACGCTGATAACGGTCAGCTCCGCGCGGTTTCCCTGCGCCAGGGCAAACGCCCGATCGAGCGCGGGTCCGCAGGCCTCTCCGGGATCGACCACGCAGAGAATGTTCTGGAAACGACGCACCCCGTAATCTTATCCCATCCCGTCGATCGCGGTCGGCCGTTCGGCCGCCGGCTGTTGATCGGGGTCAAGCGCCCCGTGCGCAGCGTGACCGACCATCGCTCCCGTAGCCACGGCGGAACCAGTCCCATGCACATCGAGTTCCTAGGCGCCGCGGCGGAGGTCACCGGCTCCTGCCACCTGCTGAGTGTCGACGGGCGCAGG